>NC_012795.1 GCF_000010665.1 Solidesulfovibrio magneticus RS-1
GAATCCAATTTGCGCACGTGACTGTTCTCAAATTGCACCAGAAACTACTTGATTTAATGAGTGATTTTTTGGAAGATGACACCCTATCGGAGGGTTAAAATGACAACGATCATAGCGTGTTCCAATAACAAGGGCGGGTCAGGCAAAACATGCTGTAGTGTTACCTTGGCACATGCCCTAGGGAATCGTGGAAAAAAAGTATTGGTGTGCGATTTGGACACGCAGTGCAATAGCACTTCTCTATTGTTAAGACAGGGAGATAACCCGAGAAATTCTTTGTATGAGTTGCTTTCCAGTGAAGCAGATGCACCATCATGTATCTACGCATCAAAATACGAAAATGTTGATGTTTTGCCTAACGTGGAAGAAGTTGCAGCCTTGGAATTTAGCTTAATAAAAGATGCAGAACGCAACTTAACTCTTTTTCGTGATAAGATTTCATCATACATTGAAAACAAGTATGATTTTGTAATGTTAGATTGTCCCCCAAACCTTGGATTTTGGACTATGGGTGCGTTGATTACTGCCAATTTAGTTATTTCACCAACGGTATCTGGTTCAGGATTTTCTCTTGATGGGTTATTACGTACTATAAAACTTATCCAAGATATTCAACAGCAAACAAATCCATCCCTTCGATTTTTTAGATTGCTTATTAATAATGTGGACAAACGGACAACGATGGGAAAAGTTACACTTGCACAACTTGTTGACAAACTAGGTCAAGACATGATTTTTGCAACAACAATTCCAGCTAGTTCTCAATTTCAACAAGCAGAACATTTGAGAGAGACAGTTCTTAGAAGTAACTCTAAATCGCCAGCAGCAAAGGCTTATCGAGCACTTGCACAAGAAATCTTGGAGCTTGTTGAGGGTTAATTATGGGCACACGAAAAGGAATTTCCAGTCTACTCTCAGGTGTAAAGAAAAACCCGGATGACCAGCAGAAGAGGAGCACTACTTTTGAAAAATTAATGCAAATTTCTCCCTTTGATTCTGAACCCAATATATCGGAAATCGCGCAGCAGGTTTCCGAAAAAAGTGTGTCCAAATCTGTGTCCAAAGGACAGACCAAAGGTCAGACTTTTGGACAGAGAAGTGTGTCCAAAGGACAGACCAAAGGTCAGACTTTTGGACAGAGAAGTGGTCTGACCAAAAGTGTGTCCAAAATATCCGATAATAACAACGATTTTTCCCCTTCCCGTGAACACTCGGAGAAGGGAATTTTTTACTTTCGGTCTCCAGGTGAACCACGCACTAAAAGTGAAAAAATCCTCTGGAAATACCTTGAAAAAAATCAAATAATAGTCATAAATTATGATGATTTATCTGAAGAAACGAGAATTCCAAGGACCACCATCAGAAACGTTTTTAGAAGGTGGTCAGAACAAAATATTTTGATTAAAACAAAGGCTCCTGGAAACTTAGGTTTAAAAATTGAATTCACCCCGAATGGACAGACAAATGGACAGGCGCAAGGTGTGTCCATTTTGCCCTCTAAGATAGATAGAAGAGATTTAAATCTATCTATCTCTCTTGAAACCCTCCAAACCGCATGGCCCAATCTTGCCCGAAAAGGGTTCGGTTTGGAGCAAATCTCGCAGATTGAAAAAATCCTGACCGAGCAGGGAAAGGGTCTTACCCGAGTTGTCCAAGGGCTGGATCACGCGGAATGGGAATTAGCCCATGACCAGATGTTGGACAAAGCTGGCCAGCCCGTAGCGGACCCCTGTTCATGGGTTTACCGCTCATTGGCTAGGGATGGGTATTACCGCAGGCCCAAGGGGTATATTTCTCCCCAGGAGCAAGCTGAAAAAGATGATGAAGCGGAAGCGAAAGCTCTCATCGATGCGAGGAATGCTGCTGATCAGGCACGGTTCCAAGCATGGAAAACGGGGATTTCTGAAAACGATTTTCAAAAAGCCATGAAGGGATTTCCTGGCGGTGATCGGGAGGCCTGGCTGAAAAAAGTTTGGAAGGAACGTTCCAGGGAATGACATGGGGATTTTGGTGTCCAGAACCCCGCAGATTTTGTTTCTGGATCAAAATCCACCCTGTCCCCTGCCCTGATCCTGAAAAGCGAAAATTAGCCAATTCTCGGGCCTTTTCGCGTGGCTTGGTTTTTTCGCCTTTCCAGCCAAGGCTTTTCAAGATTTCCGGTATTGTTTTAAAACTTTGTATTTATTAATTTTTTTAACAATCCGGGTTTGTTCTTGATTGGTATTCACTGTAAATTTAAAACTTTGCTATTGAAATAGTTTTGTAATCGCATATTTTTACAAAAAAATCATGGAGGTAACCTATGCCCGAACTTTCCTGGAGAGAAGCTTGTATAAGAGTTTTAACGGACTCTGATGGTGCATTGCACTGTAAAGACATTTCAGATAAAATTTATATTGATGGATATAAAAAACAGATGGGTGTAAAACCATCTGGTTTAGTTTATAATACAATATACAATTCAATTAAAAATGATAAAGAAAATTCTCCGTTTATTCAGGTTGGAAAGTCAATGTTTGCGTTAAAAACAACCAAAGATGAAAGCGAAGATGATAGCAAATCTAAAAGAAAGAAAAAAGAAACAGAATCTGCTGAGTGCCTTGTGAAGGCTTGTGGATTGTTTTGGCAAGCAAAATATGTTGATTGGAAATCTAGTCCAAAATTGTTAGGCAGAGAATCTGTTGGATCAGAATGCATTGACTTTTCAAATCAGAGTGGAATTTATATACTGTATGAGCACCATGCTCCGATCTATGTGGGTAGAGCTGCAAAGTGTAATTTAGCGAAAAGAATATCGGACCATGTCCGTGATAAGCACGCAGGAAGGTGGGATAGATTTACATGGCTTGGGTTTCTTGAAGTAGGAAGCAAAGGCGAATTATCAAAATCTTCAAAGGAAGTGTTTAATAGCGAAAGTTTGATTTTAACGGTAGAGGCAGTTCTTATAGAAACACTAGAAGCACCTCGAAATAAGCGTGGTGGTGATGGCTTTGACCAAATTGAGTACCTACAAGTATTAGACCCTGGCCTGTTAGATAAGAGGTATTTTGCCTAATCTACCCAGGTTCATACAGTTTTGGTGCCTCTATTGAAGGTTTATTTACTGTTTTCAATGAGTGCGGTGAATACTGGATTATAAAATCAGCCCGCATTCCATATTTGTCTGCAAAAAAAATTTTAAGGTAGGGGTCATCTGAATCTTGATCTTCAGATGACCCTGAAGACATTGTGTCATTGACCAGTATTAAGGCATCCAGGTCTGTATGCATTAAATTTACTAAATCATCACCTGAAATCTGGGATTGTCCACTCATTTCTTTTTCATATTCATAATACAGTGCAACGATTGGCATATTTGTATCTTTAGCAATATCTTTAATTGTTTCTATAGAATGGACCATGAACAAGTGTTCGGTTGAAAAATCTCTATTAAAATTGATATTTTGCATAAAGTCTACAACAATAAATTTGGTTTTTTTGTCATTTTTATCTATGTCAATAATAGTATCTCTAAGATTCTGAATTGCTAGTTCATCAGTAGCTTGTAATTTAATCCCTGATGTCTCTATTGTTCTTGCTGATTTTGTCAGTGCTTCTAATTCAAGATTGCTGCACATTCCTGTGTACGGTTTCTGCATGCTAACATCAGTATGGCAGCACAGCAGCTTCAAAGCAAAATTTTCCTTAGTTAAGCCAAGTGAAAAATAGTAGATAGATGTATCTGTGTTTAGTCCAATATTCAAAATTATGTTCAAAATTAATGAAAATTGATGTCTTCTTTGTCCAGATATTACAGTAACTTCCCCTGGCGTAATGCCTCTAAAATATACATCTAGCACTTCTATTCCAGTGGATAGCCCTGTCTTGTTGTCAGACAAGGATGGATTGCATTTGATTTTGTCTAAAACTCCAGAAAGTGCATCGCTTAATTGAGATTTCAAAGGTGGTCTCCTTGTTTTTCCCCGTAGTTTCAGTGATATGCGTACATCCTGGGTGATGGTATTGCAAGAGATTTGCGGTAATCTTGAAAATAACCGCAGCTACGGGGTGTTGCGATAAATTTAATACTTGAAGTCAGTATGGATATTAAGTTTACTTCCAAGATCCCCATGCTAAAATAAGAAGGAGGTCAAAAAAATTAAAAGATTCGGGAGTAATCTATGCCCAGCTGTGGTGATTGCATTAATTTTGTCTGCACATTGTCTGGCAAGTGTAATGATGGTAAATGGGAAAAGTTTTGCGAAACTGTACAAAAGGTGGTTTCAGAGGACAGCGCAGCAAATAGCAGTTGCTTTTCTCCCTGGCGTGTAGGATCATTGCGCAGCAATACTTAGATAGATCATTTTAAAAAGGTATGTTGACATGAAAGATGCAGTTGAAAGAGTAATTGATAAAATTATCAGAGCATCTTCCAGTAAAGGAAATGGCTTTGGAATTATGTCAAAGCTTGATGCAATTGATTCAATAACTAATGGATTCAAACCTGGATTAGTTTATGTTGTAGCTGCTGAAGCAGGTGCATACAAAACAGCGCTGTGTTTAACTATTTTAGAAAAAATTGGGATTGAAAGCGAAGCAAGCGTTGCGTATTTTAATAAATTTTCAACAGAGGATATGCTAGTCACAAGAATGATTTTTCAGTTTGCTGATGTTGATTATGTGCATTATATTGAAAATAACATCGAAAATCATGATATTTTGGCATTAAAACGCGCAGGAGATGCAATAGCTACAAGTAAAATAAAGATGTTTTGTAGCAAGAACGTGTCATTGGATGACATATATGACACCTGTGCAGAAGCAGATAGGCCTGATATAATTATTGTTGATTCGTTGAATGATGTATCTCTCGAACGTGGGCTTGAATTTACTTTGCAATTTTTGAAAAGTACAGCTATTGAATGTGAAATTCCAATAATAGTAACGTATGAAGTTCCATTAAAAAATATCAATAAAACAGCTTTGTTGGAAAATGGGGCTGATACAATTTTTTATTTGGACAACGAAGTATGGGAAGATGTTTTTGGAACAGATTACTTTGGTGATCCAATAATGCTATCTTATATTGAACTCCATGTTGTGAGAAATTTTTGTGGCCCAACGCGAAAGTCACGATTGTTTGTCAAGAAGAATTCTTTAAAGTTTTACAACTATGATATTAGTATATAATAGCATTTTTGAATTAAAATCCGAGATAGCATTGCTCTTTACCGAACAAGAGCAATGCTATTTTTTACAAATTGTTCTTTGTACTTTGCAATCCACGAAAGATTAAGTATCTTGTCATTCCAGATTTTGAAAAGCCCATTTTAATTCTAGTTTTTTCAATTTCTTCGTATAGTTCATCTGTCACACGTGTAATATACAACTTTTTAAGATGGTTCTTCATTCGAATTTTCCCCTATATTTTTCGATTGCTACTAATCTTTTTCCGTTTGAATCATCGTAGTATCTAGCGTCAAATCCTTTCTTTCGTAAAAATCCTTGAACACAATCCAACATTTCGTAATAAATTTCCATGCCAACCGTGGAAATTTCTAGCACATACTCCTGTTTATCAATTAATTTTAAAATATTTTCTATTTCATGTTCATGTTTCATAAGCTTAGCTCCTTCAATGTATTTATATTATTTATAAAACAAATACAAATAGATTTGAATTAGAATACAAAAAATTTTGTTTACATGAAAAAAAATCCAAATAGAATCGTAAAAGTCAATGAGATTTGTTAAATGTTTTTATATTAGTCGTAGCATTTTTATTTCTATGAAAATTAGTTTGTTTGCTGTAAGCAAATTTCAACTATAATTTTTTTAACAACCTGAATAAAGGAATTTTTGCAGTGCACTATAGACATACGAAAAAGTTTATTGAAAAATTCTTTAAAACGTACAAATCGAATGAAATTGATAACATTGTAGTGACAAATTTTGATGAAGCTGAATTTGTTTGTATTTTACAAATTGTTATTAGACTGCTCCAAATAGACCAATCAAAACTTGAGGCTATGCTTGATTTAAAGAAAAAGACACTAAGTGATATTTTTAATATGTATGATGAAAATTGCAAACGAAAAAGAAATGTACGGTATGAAACAAGATTTGGAATTTATCAAAGTTTGATAAATGTATTAAATATTTTTTGGGCTAAAGTTAAAGCCAATATTTCTAAACGCGATGTAGGTATGGCATACAACTTAAAGCATGTTGAAAATATTAAAAAAGATATGGAAAAACTTGAAAATAAAAATATTAACGAATGGACAAAGAAAGTTAGCTTAAAGATAAGTTAACATGAAGCCTAAACTGTATGAATTTTCGATTTGCTTCGCAAATCAATGATTATCTGTGCTGCATGCAGCCCAAATAATCATTAAAGAACATTTTTGTTTTGATAATTTCATATTTCAAAGCTGGAAGGTTTCTTACTCTTACTTATACTCCGAAGATTCGGGATTATGTTTTTTAGTTTAAAAAATTTTGTCTAGTTAGAGTTTAAAATTTACAAATAGCATATTTCAGATTTTTTTTAATTTTACTCTGTTTACTATAGAAAAAATTTTGTTAAGATGACAACAAAAGAAAAACGGAGGTTCCAACAAATGATTAAAAATGTTACAAAAACAGAAGTTTCAAAAAACGTGTATTCTTTTAAAAAAGATGACATGGAAATGGTTAAAGAAGGCCAATGGTATGAAACTATTCAAAAAATGAAAAAAGAAGGTTTATTTCAGGATGCGCTTACAGGGATGTGCTTTCCAATTTCACAGATGCCAAAGAAATCAAATTACCTTGGGTATTATTATTTCTTTCAATCAATGAATAGGTATAGCCCGTTTTTTGAAGAAGCATTTGACAGCTGTATTTTTATGTTAACGGAAAAAGGTTTTGAAGTAACTGTTTGTTACGCTGGTGAGAACGTTGAAATTTTTCTTGAAAAAGGAGGAGTCAATAATAACGCTATGGAGCAATTATTTGTAAAAGATGAAATTTCAGATGACTGGCTGTTAATTGAAAAAACAATAGTTCCAAGGCAGAAAGTTTCCTGCGGTTCTTGCTGCCCAAGGTAGTTTCCTGGTGATCCCTGGTTCTGCTCGTGGTTCACGATGACCAGGGATCACCATTGCTTGTAAAGTCTGGTTGAAAATTGATTCTACTCCATATCTGCAAACTCTAAGAAATTTTCTTTTTCAGGAATCACTTCGAACTTTATCCCACCATCTCCGTGGAAATTTTTGAAATGAAATTCTCGTGCATATAAAATTTTTTTCGGTATCCCATCTGGAAAAGCAGTGCATGTAAATGTTTTGTCATTTCGATAATGTTTACAAATCCTGCAAAAACAAAAACGAATATCCATAATTACCTCTTTCATACTAATCTATTTGCTGTAAATAGTTACTTCAAGACCTCATTTCCATTTTGCTAGCTCCCCCATGGTTCCTGCTCCCGTTTTTTGATGTTGGCTTCTTGTTGACACTATCTAAACGTTCGTTTAGATAGTGTCAATACACGGAAGGGAAATAAACATGCCTAAAATTATCGGATACTTACGCGTTTCAACGGATACGCAGGATGTAGAGAACCAAAAGCATGAAATAGAAGCATATGCTTCCCGAGAAGGGATGACTGTGGACACCTGGATTCAGGTGGAAATGAGTTCCCGTAGAAGCACCAGGGAACGGAGGTTGGATGAAACCCTTGACCTGCTCAAACGCGGGGATTCACTTATCGTGAGTGAGCTTTCCAGGATCGGGCGCAGTATCCGTGAGAACCTGAATATTTTACACGAGCTTGGGAAAAAAGGAGTGACCACCCACATCGTGAAGCAAGGCCTTCGCACAAATGGAAAGAACGATGTCCTGGCAACCATGCTCCTGGCCAATGTCTCATTCGCAGCTGAATTGGAAAGGGATCTGATTTCGCAGAGGACCAAGGCAGCACTGGCCCGGAAAAAAGCTGAAGGGAAAAAATTGGGTTCGCCCATGCTTGATGAACTTCACGCCCAGCAATCTGCTGCTGCCAAGGAATTTTCTGAAACGATCCGGGGGGAACTGGAAGCCTTGATCCAGGAGGGAAAAAGCCAGCGGGCCATTATGGATTCTCTTAATGAGAAGGGCATCCGAACGATTCGGGGCAACAGGTGGTCTTTGCCTTATTTGCAAGCCACGTTGAAACGGTTAGGCCTGATTACCAGGAGAACTAAAACTTAGAGCAATTTTAAATCTATTTACCACTTAATTGGCTGCTTTCTGCTGGTATGAAATACCCGTAAAATTTCTACAACATCTTCACGGACACGATATGGAATTAAATAATTGTATCTTGAGATGACCAGTTCTCTGGTTCCAAAGATTCTTCCAGGCCTGGAAGAATCGGGGAATTGTTTTAAATTATCAACTGCATCTTGAATATGCGCGTAGATTTTTACAGCTAATTCATGGTCCTCCCGCGCGATATATTCAAGCTCATCATCAAGATTCTTCAGAGCAGTCCGCAACCACTTAACGTGCACGGTAGCCCCACTTCCGATCCATCGCTTGGATTTCTTCAGGGGTGGAAAAATCCCCAGCATCCGCTTCAGCCAGGCCCTTGGTGATCTCCGCTACCTGCCACGATTCCCTCTCAAGGAAACTCTCCAGGGCTTGAATGACCAAAAAACTCTTCGTTCTTCCAGTTGATTCCGCGAGCTGCCCGAGCTGATCCGCCAGAGGCTTGGGTAAGCGCAAACTCATGGATTTATCGTTCATGGAAGCTCCTTATTTTTGTATTACAGTGTAATACATCAATCAGACATGGATGACAACTGTCCCAGGACAAACAGGATAACATCCTAAATTTATTAATATTTTAGAAATTATATTTTT
>NC_012796.1:5140000-5248049 GCF_000010665.1 Solidesulfovibrio magneticus RS-1
CGTCCATGAGCACCACGTCCACGGCCTCGCGGGCCAAGATGTCCAAGGCTTCCAGGCCAGTCGTGGCCGTCAGGACGGCAAAACCCTGTTTCTCCAGATACTGCCGGGCGGCCAGGCGGTTGATGGCGTCGTCTTCCACCAGCAGCACCACCGCCCTGTCCTCTCCCGAGACCAGAGGGGGCGGCGCGTCCTGCCGCCCATTTCGCGGCAACGGCGCGGCCTCGGCCTCGGCCTCGGGCGCTACGGCGAGAACAGCCGTGCCGGCCGGGACGACCACCGGCAGGCAGCCGTAGACCGTGGTGCCGCCCGGGGCATTGTCCACGGCCAACTCGCCGCCAAGCAGGGCGATCAAGCGGCTGACGATGGACAGCCCCAGCCCGACGCCGAAGCGGGATTGCTGCCGGGGATGGTCGCCCTGGGCAAAAGGCTCGAAGATCTCCCCCAACCGTCCGTCCGGGATGCCCACACCGGAGTCGGCCACGGAAAACACCAACGGCGTGCGGCCGTCCGGCCGGGCAGGCAGGCTCCACAGATCCACCCGGACAAAGCCCAGGCCCGTGAATTTGACGGCATTGCCGACAAGATTAAAGAGAATCTGCAACAGTCTGGCCTCGTCGCTCTCGATGCGGGCCGGCAGGCCGGGATGCAGCGTGAATTCCAGGATCAGCCCTTTCTCCCGGGCCGCCAGGGCAAAGACTTCCAGAATGGCGGCGCGCAGGTTGGCCGTCTCGAAGGGGGCCAGACGCAGGTCCAGCTTGCCGGCCTCGATGCGCGACAGGTCCAGGATATCGGAGAGCAGGTCACTTAAGCGCCGGGTCGATTTGAGGGCCGCCGTCACGTACTCGTGCTGCTCGCCGTCCAGGGCGGTGGTCAGCAGCAGCTCCAGCATTCCGGCCACGCCGCCAAGGGGCGTACGCAGTTCGTGGCTCATGTTGGCCAGGAAGGCGGATTTGGCCCGGCTGGCCGCCTCGGCCTGATGCTTGGCCTGGCGCAGCTCGTCCTCGGCCTGTTTGCGAACGGTGGCGTCATTGATCAGCAGCAAGGCATGGTTTTGCCCCCCCCGCACGAAACGGACCAGCCGCCATTCCAGCCAGATCGGCTTGCCGAAGGTGGACACCACCTGGGCTTCGCTGTGAAACGTTCGGCCGTTGTCCAGGGTCTCCAGTATCTCGGGCAGCAAGCCGCTGACGCGCCAGGACTCAAGCTGGTTGAAATTCTGGCGTTGCACGGCCTCCCGGTCGCCGCCGACGATGTGGGCGAAACTGGCGTTGACCGAAAGGCACTGTCCGTCCCGACGGTAGACGCCAATCCCCAGGGGCGAGGCTTCCAGGATGGCCGTGTTGAGTTCCAGCAGTCCTTGCAGGTCCGCGGTCCGGGCGGTCACAAGGTCTTCCAGTTCGGCCTGTTGCCGCCGGGCCGCCTCCCACTCGCGGCGAAGCCGGGCCGCCAGGGCGGCGGAAAGCGCCAGGATGGCGGCCACGGCCGCCGCCGTGCCCAGGCCCAGCAGCCAGGCCACCCGCCGCCACCCCGCCAGCAGGCTGTCCAGGGGCAGGGACAGGCACACCGACATGGCAAATCCCGGTACGTCCCGGGCCCGGCTGATGCTCTCGCCCGGAATGGGACACGACACGCCCTGGCCGTCCAGCCGGCCGGGGGCGGGATAGGCGGCCAGGGGCAGGCCGTCGCCCCGGCGCAGGACGATGGTGGCGTCATGGGGCAACTTCAGGGCGGTGTAGATGTCGAGAAAATACTGCACGTCGATGGCCGCCATGAGCACGCCGGCAAAGACCCCCGAGGGGGTGTCGATGCGGCGCGACAGGCTGATCATCCAGGCGTTGTTGACCCGGTTGCGCAGCGGTTCGGAGATAAACAGGAAATCGCCGTCCCCGGCTTTTTGGGCCGTGAAATATTCCCGGTCGGCCACCAGGACCCGGGGCGTGGGCCATTCCCGGGAATGGCCGCGCATCTTGCCGTCGGCGTCAAAGGCGAGCAGCGCCTGCCCCTGGAGCAGGCCGCGAAAGTTGGCCCGCAGGATGTCGTGGATTTTTTCCTCGTCGGCCGGCCAGGTCGTCCAGTCGCTTTCCAGCTGCATTTTCGCGTCGGAAAGTTTGGTGTTGATCTCCTGAAAGGCCAGGGCGGTCTGATTGGCCAGAACAAAGCACAGCCGGTCCAGATCCTTGCCGGCTTCCTCGATCTGGCCGGAGCGCAAGAGATACAGCACGCCGCCGCAGCCCACGGCCAGGACACAACTCAGCGCGATACCGGCGAACACGACATGAAGACTGGAACGCATCGGCAAGCCTCTCTCAAGGACCTAAATCCTGGCAACAACACCTTGGAGCATTGAAAAATACTGACAACTATCTAGCCGCGCCCCTTGCAACGACAACTATGGTCTTATTGCAATGATATCGTCTCAAATCATTTCATCAGAACGCAACCGACAACTCTTCGGCCCGCAACACCCCGCGCTTTACCCTATCGGCCCAGCAACGCCATTTCAAGTCCGTTTCCGGAAAAACCCCGGCCGCCGCGACAGGCGGCAAGGCCTGCCAGACGTTTCGTGTCGTGTCCACGAAAAGTACAGCGGGTAGCCGCAGACATAAGACTAAAACCACTGCTTTCTCTTAAAAAATACTCTCGCACATAATGGGGAGCGCGACACTCGGCCAGCGCGTCAGCACCGCGCCGGCCCCGCGTCGGTCCCGTAGGTCTCGCGCCAGGCCGTGGGCGATACTCCCACCAGCCGGCGAAAGCGCTCCCGAAACGCGGCGGCCGAACCAAAGCCCACGGCAGCCGCCACCGCCTCCACGCCCAGGTTCGTGGTTTCCAGCAGCGCCTGGGCCCGGCCCACCCTGGCCCGGGCCAGCCAGTCCATGGGGGCCGCCCCGAGCTGCTCCCGGAAGCGGCGGTGCAGCGTGCGCGGACTCAGGCGGGCCTGGGCGGCCATGGTTTCCAGGGAGAGCTCGACATGGAGGTTTTCCAGCAGCCAGACCTGCAAGGCGGCCAGGCTGTCGTCCGCGCCCGGGGCCACGCGGCGCAGGCGCTGGGCGCAGCCGCCATGGCGCTCCAGGGGCAGCACGAAAAACTCGGCGCACCCTTCGGCCACGGCCGCGCCGCAGTCCATACGCACCAGATGCAGACACAAGTCGATGCCGGAAGCCAGGCCGGCCGAAGTCAGCACCGCGCCGTTATCGACGAACAGGACATCATCCGCCACGGCAACCGCCGGGTACAGCCGGGCCAGGTCGGCCGTCTTGGCCCAATGGGTGGTGGCCGGCAAGCCGTCGAGCAGTCCGGCGGCAGCCAAAACGAAGGCTCCGGTGCAGATGGAGGCCAGGCGCGCTCCCCCTGTCGCCGCCCGGCGCAAGGCCTGGGCCACAGCCGCGTCGGCAAAGGCCTCCGGCTCCATGATGCCGGGGATGACCACGGTGTCGGCCTCGGGCAGCCTCTCCAGGGGCGCGACCCCGCCAAGGGCATGCTCGCCGCTGCGGATCGGATCGCCCGGGCCGCACAGGAACACCTCGTAAGGCTTGCTCCCGTCCGGGAGACGGATTTGGGCGAAAAGCGCCTGGGGGATGGCCAGATCAAAGGCCACTAATCCGGGCAGGGCCAGGATGGCCAGCCGATGGGGCGTGGGGAATATGGGCATGGTTGATTCCGTCGGGACACGGGCAGCAGGCGTTTGACCATATTCCGGCGGCAATTGGCCGGCAAGCCCCTTTCGGGAAAATGGCGGCGGCGTAGATCAGGGGAAAACGATCACCCTAGGAGGTTTTATGAATCGCCGCCATTTCTCCCTGGCCTGCCTGGGCCTGGCCGCCGCCGCCAGCGCGGGCGTGGCCCCGGCCCTGGCCGCCGCCCCGACGGGAGCATCCGGTCCGGCCAAACGCGAGTCCGGCAAGCCCCATATCGCCTTTCTGCTTTTTGACGGCATAACGGCCCAGGACATGATCGGCCCGGCCACGGTGCTCGGCGCTTCGGGCCGGTTCACCATGGACTATGTCTGGCGCGACACGAACCCGGTGCGGGCCGAAAGCCGCTCCCCGGTCGAGCTGCACATCGTGCCCACGGCCACCTTCGCCGAGACCACCAGCGCCGACATCCTGTGCGTGCCGGGCACGAGCAACGTATTCGCCCAGTTGCGCCAGCCCGACATTCTCGACTGGGTCGCCCGGGTCGGGGCCAAGGCGGCGTGGGTGACCAGCGTGTGCACCGGCTCGTTCATCCTGGGCGCGGCCGGGCTGTTAAACGGCTACAAAGCCACCTCGCACTGGACCCTGGTGGACGAACTGGCTGCTTTCGGGGCGATTCCGACCCGGGAGCGGGTGGTGGCCGACCGCAACCGTCTGACCGGGGCCGGGGTGACCTCGGGGATCGACTTCGGGCTGACGCTTCTGGCCAAGCTGTGCGGCGAGGAGACGGCCAAGGCTATCCAGCTCACCCTGGAATACGACCCCGAGCCGCCCTTTGCCTGCGGCTCGCCCAAATCGGCCCCGGCCGAACTGACGGCCAAGGCCAAGGCCGGCTATCTGGCCTATCTGGAGCAGGTCGCGCCCGACGCCCGCCAACTCCTGGACGCGGCCTCCAAACGCCTGGGCGTTAAAACCTCCTGACCATCCGCGCGCGCCCTGCGCCCCCAGGCGGGCGCGCGCCAACAAAAAAGCCTATCCTCCTCCCCGACCGGCCAGACAGACGCCCCGCCGAACCCCCTTTACCCCTTTCTCCAACTGGGGGGTCTGAGAGCCTCAGGCCCCCAGCCGCCGGAGGCCTCTTTTCCCCTTCCCCACGCGCCTATGGCCGCGTCGACAGGCCGTATTTCCGAAAAAGGTCATACAGCCGCGACGGCGACAGGCCGCTGGCCTGGGCGGCCCGGACCACGTTGCCCCGGCTGGCTTCGAGCAGGTCGCGCAGGTAGTGCCGCTCCACGTCCTCCAGGGCCTGGCGGCGGTAATCCTTCCAGGGCATGACGGCAGCCCGGGCCGAGTCGGCCGTCTCGGGGCGCAGGGCCTCGCCCGGCTCGCACAGACCGGTCACCCGCAGCATTTGCAGGCGGATCTCGTCGGGCAGATGCTTGGGATAGAGCACGGGTTCGCCGCGATGCTGGAGCAGCACGCGTTCCAGGGTGCCGAACAGGTCGCGGACGTTGCCGGGCCAGGAGTAGGCGCACAGCACCTGGAAGAACTCCTCGGCAAAGCCCTTGGTGGGCAGGCCGTAGCGGCTGCACAGCCGGTTCATGTGGTGGATGGCGAGCTGGCGGATGTCTTCCGGGCGCTGCCGCAGGGCGGGCAGGGTGATGACGATGGTGCGCAGGCGGTAGAGCAGGTCGTCGCGAAAGGCTCCGGCCGCGGCCATGGCGGCCAGGTCGCGGTTGGTGGCGGCCACCAGCCGGAAATCGCTGGACAGTTCGCGCTTGGAGCCCACCGGCCGGAACCGGCCGTCCTGGAGCACGCGCAGGAAGGTTTTTTGGATGGCCGGGGAGAGTTCGCCGATTTCATCGAGAAACAGCGTGCCCCCGTCGGCCAGCTTGAAAAGCCCGTCGCGGTCTCGGTCCGCGCCGGTAAAGGCTCCCTTGACGTGGCCGAACAGCACGCTTTCGACCAGGCTTTCGGGCAGGGCGGCGCAGTCCACCACCACGAAATTGCTGACGGCCCGGGCGGAGTTGGCGTGAATGGCCCGGGCGAAGAGTTCCTTGCCGGTGCCGGTCTCGCCGGTGACCAGGACGGCGGCGTCGGAATCGGCGGCCTGGGCCACGAGGTCCAGGCAGGCTTCCATGGCCGGGGCCGTGCCGATGATGGCCTCGCGCTTGAGCACCGACGGCGGGCGGCGGGCGGCCTTCTGGGCCCGGTATTCCAGGGCGCGGGTCAGGGGCAAGGTGACGCGGTTGGGGGTCAGCGGCTTTTGGATGTAATCCCAGGCCCCGGACTTGATGGCGATGGCCGCGCCTTCGGGGTCTTCCTGGCCGGTGACGATGATGACCTCGGGCGCGCCCATGGCGGCCTTGACGTCGGGGAGCAGGTCCAGGCCGTAGCCGTCGGGCAGGTTCAAGTCGAGCAGCACCACGTCCAGGCGTTCCCGGGCCAGGGTCAGCCGGCCCTGTTCGATGGAGCCGGCCCAATAGAGGGTATGGCCCAGGCGGCGCATGAGCGCGCCAAAGGTTTCGCGCAGGATGGGGTCGTCGTCGACGAGGAGAATGTGGGCCATGGGTCTGATTCCATTTCCGAATAATCGGACAAACGCATTGTGGGGCCGACACCCGGCCCCCGTCAAGGCGCATTGCCGTGACGAAGGCCGGACACCGGCCCCACAAGATGGGGGGCCGGGGGCCTAAGGCCCCCGGCGGGGCGCGGGGCAGCGCCCCGCTTCCAACGCTCCCCTGCCGCTATTCTTCCTTCTTCTTGCTCTCGGCCACCACCTTCTCGGCGATGGGCGGCGGGCATTCCTCGTAGTGGTCGAAGGCCAGGGTGAACGCGCCCTGGCCGCCGGTGGTGGAACTCAGCGTCTTGGCGTATTCCTGCATCTCGGCCATGGGCACGTGGGCCTGGATTTCGGTGATGCCGCCGGTGGAGTCGGACCCCAGCACCTTGCCGCGCCGGCTGGACAGGTCGCCGATGATGTCGCCCATGTATTCGTCCGGACAGCTCACGGACACGAGCACGATGGGTTCGAGCAAGGAGATCTTGAGCTTTTCGCAGGCCGCCTTGAAGGCGATGGAGCCGGCGATCTTAAAGGCCATTTCCGAGGAGTCCACGGTGTGGAAGGTGCCGTCGAAAAGCGTCACCTTGAAGTCGACCATGGGATAGCCGGCCAGATAGCCGCGCGCGGCCGATTCCTGCACGCCCTTGTCCACGGCCGGGATGTATTGCCGGGGAATGGCGCCGCCGACGATGGCGTCCACAAAGGCGTAGCCGCCGCCGCGCGGCTGGCCTTCCATGCGAATCCAGCAGTCGCCGAACTGGCCGCGTCCGCCGGTCTGCTTCTTGTGGCGGCCCTGGACCTCGACCTTGCCCTTGACCGTCTCGCGGTAGGGAATCTTCGGGGCCTTGAGCACGGGCGTGACCTTGTAGCGCCGCTTGGCCTTTTCCACGGCCGTTTCCAGATGGGTCTGGCCCATGCCGGAGATGAGGATGTCGCCGGTCTCCTCGTCGCGGGTGATGGACAGCGTGATGTCTTCGTCCAGGAGCTTGGACATGGCCGCGAAGACCTTGTCCTCGTCGCCCTTCTCGGCCGGGGCCAGGGCGTAGGAAATCATGGGCGGGGCCAGGACCGGGGCGGGAATGACCACGGGCTTTTTGGGGTCGCACAGGGTATGGCCGGTGGCCGTGTCCTTGAGCTTGGCCAGGGCGATGACCGACCCCGGGCCGGCCGGCTCCTTGGAGATGACGGTTTCCTTGCCCAGGGGCAAGAGGATCTGGCCGGCGCGCTCCAGGGTGTCGGTAGCCGGATTGAACAGTTCCTGGTTGGTGGCGATGGTTCCGGTCAGCACGCGCACGATGGAGAGCTGGCCGGCGAAGGGATCGAACAGCGTCTTCACCACAAAGGCGACGGCCGGGCCGGACTCGCTGGCCGTGATCTCGCCGGTCTCGGTGGCGATGACCTTGTCGCCGCCGGCGGCCTCCAGAGGACCGGGCAGGTAGTTCTGGATGGCGGCCAAAAGGCGCGCGCCGCCCATGGCCTTAAGCGCCGCGCCGCAGCACACCGGACACAGCGCCCCGGACAGCGTGGCCTTGTGCACGGCGGCCAGCAGCTCCTCCACGGCGATCTCCTCGCCTTCGAGGTAGCGCTCCATGAGCTGCTCGTCGGACACGGCCACTTCCTCGACCATGGTTTCGCGCAGCGTCTCGACCTCGTCGGCCATGTCGTCGGGGATGGGGCCTTCGGTGAACCCGCCCTTGTCGTCGAAGAAATAGGCCTTGCCCTCAAGGACGTTGACCACGCCCTTAAAGGCCTCTTTCTCGCCGATGGGGAGATTTTGGATGTAGGTCTTGACGCCCAGCTTTTCCTTGATGCCGGCAAGGGCCATCTCGAAATCGGCTCGGTCGCGGTCCATTTTGTTGATGAAAAAAAGCGTGGGCAGGCCCAATTTGGCGACTTCGCCCCAGAGCTTTTTGGTCAGCGGCTTGACGCCGTCCACGGCGTCGACCACAAAGACCACGCCGTCCACGGCGCGCAGCAGGTAGGGCAGATCGCCGTTGAAGCTGCCGTCGCCCGGGATGTCCAGGAGAAAATGACGGTTTTTCTGGAACTGGAAGGCGGCCAGACCGGGCTGGGTGCTGCCCCGGCGCTTTATTTCCTCGGGCTCGTAGTCCAGGGTGGTGACCCCTTCCTCGATCTTGCCCAGTCGCGGGATGGCGCCGGCGGTAAAAAGGAGCATTTCGGCCACAGAGGTCTTGCCGCATCCGCCGTGGCCGATCAGGGCGTAGGTGCGTTGGCTGGCGAGGTTTTCCGACATTCCCTTCTCCCTTGTGCTAGGCGTTGTCACCGTGGTCCAAACGCCTGGGGGCGTTTTTCCTGTCCCATATCGAAAGCCGGCGGGCCGGCTTTGTGACGAAGCGAATCGAGAGAGAGATCGGGCGGAAATCCGGGCATTTTCAGGCCCTTGGCTTTTCCGCGAGTTTGGGCATATTGGATGAGGCGTCACCCCTTGTCAAGACGACAACTTCCTGAAATCACAAACTCTACGGCAAAAAGCCAAGAATACCGACACCGTGCAGCCACTCTTTCTTCACCCCCGCGACATCGACCTGTCCGCCCCGCACCTGTTCTGGGGCGCGGCGCCCGACGCGGCGCTGACCGATTCCCTGGCCGCCCTGGGGCAGGTCACCCCGGCCCTGGTCATCGAAACCGACGGCCGGCCCATTCTGGCCGCCGGCAGCAGGCGCGCCGCCGCCCTGCGGGAGATCAAAGGGCGCAGCCTGTGCGCCCTGGCCCTGCCCGAGGCCGACCCCGACGCCCCGGCCCATGCCCTGGCCCCGGACGGCGGCCCGCTGCCGCTCCCCCTGCGCCTGGGACTTATCTACCTCGCCTCCAACCTCGGCCGGGCCGTCACCGACGCCATGGCCGTGGCCGCCGGGCGCTATTTCGCCCCCCTGGCCGGCGTGGACGGCTTCCTGGCTCTGGCCGGCCCCCTGCTTTTCGCCCCGGACGACCGGCGCGGCCGGCTGCTTGCCCGCTGGCTCACCCTGCCGCCGGCCCTGGATGCGTGGCTTGCCTCGGGCCATGTGCCGCTGGGGGCCGGCGAACGCCTGGCCGCCCTGGCCCCGGAGGATCTCAATGCCTTTATGCCGCTTCTGGGGGCCGTGCGCTGGTCGCGCGGCAGCCTTTCGGCGGCGTTGACCTTTTTGACCGAAGCCGCCCGGCTGGCCGGCGAGACGCCGGCCGCCACCCTGGCCCGCTCGGGCCTGCTCGACCTGCCGGGCCGGGGGCTGTCGCCAAACGACCTGACCGCCGGCCTGCTCGCCGGGCTGCGGCGGCTGCGCTATCCGGCCGTCACCACCCTGGAGGCCCGGTTCACGGCGCTTTCCCGGGAACTCTCGCGGGGCAGCCGGGTGAAAATCCGCCCCAGCCAGGGCTTCGAGTCCGACAGCGCCACCTTCGAGGTCACGGTCAAAAACCGCCAGGAGCTGTCCAAGGCCGCCGCCGATCTGGCCGCCATGGCCGCCGCCCCGGCCCTGCCCAGGCTCCTTTCCGTGGCCCAGGAGGAAATGTCCGAAGAGCCGGGAGAAAAAACGTGAGCGCGCCGCTGTGGGACATCACGGCCCTGGCCGTGGACGCGGCCGTGGCCGAAACCCCCATGGCCGTCCGGGCCAGGGCCGCCCTGCCCGAGGCGGCCGTGACCGTGCTGGCCCCGGGCGATCCCCTGCCCCAGGCCCCGGACGGCGGCCGGGCGCTGCACATAAAGGCCCATCCCGGCCGGTTCCTGCGCCCCTGTCCGGCCACGCGCCATTACCGCTGCTGCGGCTACCAGATCATCCACATCGGCGAGAACTGCCCCATGGACTGCTCGTACTGCATCCTGCGGGCCTATTTCCGCGACCGCACGCTCACCGCCTTTGCCAACACCGAGGCCATGTTCGCCGAACTGGGCCGGGTGTTTGGCCGCGACCCCAGCCGGCTTTTTCGGGTCGGCACCGGTCAGTTCGCCGACGCCCTGGCCCTGGAACCCATCACCGGCCACACCCGGGAACTGCTGGGCTTTCTGGCCGGCCACCCCAACGTCGTGTTGGAGCTCAAGTCCAAGACCGCCGATCTCAGCTGGATGGAAGCCGACCCGGACCCGAAAACGGTGCTGCCGTCCTGGTCGCTTAACGCCCCGGTGATCGTGGCCGCCCAGGAGCGCGACACGGCCTCGCTTGAAGCCCGGCTGTCGGCGGCCAAGGCCTGCGTACGGGCCGGCTTTCGGGTCTGCCTGCACTTCGACCCCATCTGCTGGTTCGAGGGTTGGGAGCGGGAGTACGCCGCCACAGTGGACATGATTTTCGATTATCTCGCCCCGGACGACATCGCCTACATCAGCCTGGGCTCGTTTCGCTGCCTGCCCGAGCTGCCCGGACGGCTTATGGCCGAGGGCCGGGAGCTGCCGCGCTACATGCTTGGCGAATTCACCATCGGCCCTGACGGCAAGACGCGGCTTTTGCGGCCCCTTCGGGTGCGGCAATTGCGTTTCATGGCCCGTCGGCTGGCCGGACACGGCTTTTCGCGTGGGCTTTATTGCTGTATGGAATCGGACGAGGTCTGGCGCGCCGCCTTGGGCCAGGCTCCCCGGGACCTCGGGGGGCTGGCCGCCCATCTGCTGTCGCGCGCCCACAACCCCGGAGGAACGCGGCCATGCTCGTAGACTACGCCGACACCCTGGACCGCCTGGAAAAGGCCCTGGGCCGCCATTTCGCCGATTCGCCGTCGATTTTAAACGTGCCGGGCGTGTCCGTGGCCCTGAAAATCGACCCGTTTTACTATCTGGCCCTGCGGCCGGCCTTTTTCGAGCTGCTGGGCAAATGGGCGGCCGTGCCGCCGTCTCGGGTTGAAGAGACGCTCCTGCGCACGGGCAACATCGTGCTCGGGCCGGGCAAGGCGCGCTACGACAAGCCGATCAGCGTCTTCGAGGACGGCACGCGCACGGTGCTGAAGCTGCCGGCCGATTTCGTGCCGGCCGAGTGGATCGACCGGGCCGTGACCATGTACGGCGGCGAGGCCGGGCCGCTGCCGGTCTCCGGGCTGCGCCTGGCCGAGGAGCAACGGGAGACGCTGGCCCGGCTTTTCGCCGGCAAGACCGAACTGGCCGCCCTGGCTTTTGGCGCGCCCCGGCATAGTTGAACAACACCCCCTTCCCTTGACACAAATGGCTGTTGAGGGGCATGTGGGCAGCATCGACTACAGATGGCCGCCGGCCATGGAGGGATATCGTGAAACGTCTGCTTGTCCTGTTGCCGCTTCTGTGCCTGCTTTTGGCTTCCTGCTCTTCCACCATGAATTTCTTCGGCTTCGGCGGCAAGGAAGACAAACCGCAGGAACCCACCATCGTCATGGTGGATTACGGCATCTATCAAAACGGCGCGTTGTCCCTGGCCACCACCAGCGTGCCACGCCAGCTCGGAGCCACCTTCGGCATGCGCTTTAAGACCCTCAAGCCCGAGGGCGGCACGTCCAAGGTGAAGATCATCACTACCACGCCGGGCATCATCGATCCGGCCAAAAACGCCGTGGTCTTCACCACCGAGACCGTGGAGACCATCGCCACGGGCAAGGAGTACCACTGCACGTTCACCTTCCAGAAGGAATGGGAAATGGCCAGCGGCGACTGGACGCTGACGGCCATCGCCGAGGACGGCAGCCAGGTGAAAAAGACTTTCCAGGTCTTCAATCCCCAGCCCTAGGGCACGATTTTTCGCTTCCGCGAGCGCCCGGGACAAGGCTTGTCCCGGGCGCTTTTTATTTGCGCTCCTGTAACGGGACTTGCCAGAAATCTAAATATCGATATAGGGTAATTGGCATCGCCAACCCTCAACAGCAAAGGACGGTTACCATGAGCAATCCCTATGCTGGCACTATGACCATCGGGGGAGGGGCCACGCTGTCGTACATTTCCGTTGACGGCAAGAGCGTTGTCGTTTCGGCAACTGTCGGAGGGGTCTTGCAGGGAGCAGCGACGCTCGATGCTGCCAATGCCAGCGCGAAACTCTGCAACCAAGGCATGCCGGGGTCTGGGGTCCCCTCTGTCGAAGTGGCGTTTGCGTTAGCGGCGCAGGTGACGCTGAGTTGGACGTTAAGCTGGGCAGGGATGCCCAGCGGCTCGACAAGCAGCGGCATCTTGGCCGGTTGGCCCGTTTAACAACAACAGCGGGCGTCTTTTGGGGGGCAGTCTGGCGGCTGGGGGAAAAGCTGCTTCCGGTTTGCTGATCATGCTCCCGCACTACTGCCGCCACCCTGTCCGGGACATACCCCGAGCAGGGTGGCGGCGCGCGCTGGGACAGCGACGCAGCGGTCACACCCCACTCCGGCCGAGTAAAGCCCTGCCTTCGTTCCAAAGCAGCCGTAGCGACGCCCGCGTCTCATGCTGCCCCAGAATCGCTTGGGCACGCCTCCCCCGATCTTCATGCGACGCCTCCCGGCCGGCAGATGCGTACCGCCCAGGTGGCGTCCGAGGAAACCCACGGCCAACCCATTGCGCTTCAGGCCTGGGACCGTGCTGCGCCTGCATCCGGCCCAAGGCGAGACGGGCGGGCATCCTTTTGTGCAAATCTCGCCTTACCAACTAAAATCACTGAAGGAAAATTGAACACTATTTGTTCGTCCGCTGTTCGCTTCTTGTTCTTCAGCAATTCTTACGTTCCCTTTCGCTGTTCGCCTGCTGTTCGTTTATCGAGCTTTCGCTGTTCCTTGAGCGTTTCTTCGCCGTGCCTTGCTGGGCCTTTTCTGGTTTGCCGGACGCGGTTTCCGGCCATGGCGGACGGTCCGCCCTCTGCCACCAAGCCGGCCATCCGGGCGGCTCCGGCAAATACGGCAAGCATCCGGGCACGATGAAACCGCAACCTCCTGTGCCTAACAACGACAATCAAATGATATTACGGGGAAAAACAACGAACACGGGCTGTTCATTGCGTGTGTTTGCCCGTTCCTAACCAGCTTTGCCTTGTGCCTATCCCGGGCGCGGCTGTGCCAAACCGGCCCCGAACGGTTCGTTTCGGGACGGTTTATGTTCCTCAGCCGTGCCTGGTTGTTCCTTTTGACTTGAAACGCCGACACGGCCGGGAGATTGGGGAATGTGGACGGGGAATGCGGACAAGGGACGCGACGCAACCCAACGTTGCGCCCCAAGGGTGGCGACGGCGCGGGCAAGGCCCTGCTCCGGCCGCATCCAAAAATCCAAGGGGGAGGCTGGCCGGGAGCGTCGAGTCAGCCGGCCGGCCGGCCAGGCGCGGCCGTTCTCCGGGCAGGCTTCGCCGCCGGCGGCGGCTGGGGCGGCTATTTGGCCCGAAGCAGTTCCCAGTCGATGGCCAGCACCGCCGCGATCTTTTTGAGCGTCGCCGCGCGCGGCCGGCTTTTGCGGGCCTCCATCTGGGTCACGGCGGCCGGCGACACCTCCAGCCGGCGGCCAAGCTCCTCCCGGGTCACGCCCAGGTGTTCCCGCCAGGCCCGGATGGGCGAATAGCCTTCCTCCACCAGCCAGGCCACTTCGCGCGGCACGGGCTTTGGGGTGTCCGTGGTTTCGTGTTCCGTTGTCATGGCATGAATCTCCTTGCGGCTGCGCCGGACCCTACAGGCCGCCCAGGGCGCGGATGGCCTGGGCGGCCTGGGTAAACTTGTCCGGGTCCAGGCAGATGACCCCGGAAAAGGGCGTGTCGAGTTCATAGAGCAGAAAAATATTGCCGACGAGCATGGCCAGCATCATGGCGATAAAAAAACGGTCGGCCGGCTTGTTGCCGGTCTCGATGAAATAAAACCCAATCAGGGTGAAGGCCACGCCGAGGTAGATGATGATCCAGATGGGCGTATACAGGCTGCCGTCGATGAGCAGCAGCCGCTGGTGGCGCAGCTTGTTGCAATCGATCAGTCGCGACAACATGAGCGTATAAATAGCCTGAACGTGGCTGTCCGGGGCCGGGGCCAGGGCGCGCAACTCGTCCCAGACCACGTCATAGAGCTTTCCCGCGCCGTCCGACGCCTCGCCGTCGCGCATCATGGCCCAGCCCGGATCGCGCACGGCCTCGGTATAGCGCAGCAAGGCCCGGCGGAAACCGTCCGAGTCCGGCAGGGACTGGGATAGGCGGCACTCCACCACCAGCAGGTCGGTCTCGTCGGTGATGGCCGTGTCCGCGCCGTTGTAGGTCTGCCACAGGGAGACCACGGCGAAGCCCAGGAAAAAGGTGTACAGGGTGGTGAAAAAACCGAAATTGGTGCTGAACAGGTTGCGCTGGGACAGGCTCAAGGGGCAGGCGATGCGCCGACGCGCCAGCCGCAGCAGGATCAAGGCCGCCGCCACCCCGGCCAGGAAGACGGCGATATAGCGCAGATCGCTGTACACGATTCCCTCCTTGCTGGCGGCGGGCAAAAAAAAGCCGCCCGCGTCGCGGACGGCCCAAAACATTCGCGCGCCTTCCGGCTACTCCGGCCTGGCCCAGGCCGCCGCCACAAAGGGGGCCAGCGTGTCGCCGTCCTGGCGGTAGAGATCCAGGGCGTCGCCCTCGGGGCCGGACCAGCGCACGGCCAGCTCCCGCCCGGACGCGCTCACAAAGGCGAAAAGCGGTCGGTAACTCTCGGGCGAAAACTCGCCGCCGTCGCCGGCCTGCCATGTGCCGCCGGCCTCGGCCGTGCCGGCATGGTCCAGGTAGACCGTGGACGCGCCGGGCATGGACCAACCCAGGGTCACCAGTTCGTCGCGGCCATGGGGCGTAAACCGGGCCAGGGACAGCCTGCCGCCGTCGGAAAGCGCGCCGATCTCCCGGCACCAAGCCACGTCGCGCCCGGTCCGGTCGGCCATCTCCCGCCGTACGGCCGGGGAACAGGGGACCTCCCCGGCGGCCGGGGTCACGGCCAGGACCTGCCGCGCGGCCAGAAAATCCTCGGTGGCCACCAGCACATGATCGCCCGGGCCAAAGGCCTGGCTGGCCGCGAAGACCGCGCCCGACTCTTCGGCGAAACGCTGGGACGACGCCCCGGAGTCCAGCTCGCTGCGCTGGGAACCGGCATAGGCCAGATCGACCACCCGTCCCGGAGCGGCCACGGCCTTGCGAAAGCCCTTCATGCCCCGGGCCAGCCCCGGCTCCACCGGCACCAGCACCTGCCGCCCCGGCTGGTCGGCAAAGCCGAAGGCGCTGCCCGAAAGCACTTGGTTGGCTCCCGGGTCGTCCTCCCGGTAGTTGGCCTGGGCAAGGGCCATCATGGACAAGAGCAACACCAACACCGTAACGCCGCACGCGGCCCGCCAGGGCAGTTCCCGGTCAGGCTTCGCCGACTCGCTCATGCAACAGTTCTCCCGCGCTTGTTCAAAACTCTAGGCCGAGTGTCTCGTCCCCGAAAACGCCTGGGCGTCTCGTGGACTGCCAATAAAACCAATTGATTTTCTTAAAAAATACGTTCGTATTTTTTAAGGGGCTGGCCCTAACGTTTCCGGGCCGGGAGTCCCCAGACCTCGGCCACGGCTTCGGCCACCGCTTCGATGCACCGGTCCGCCGCCCGTTCCCGGCGATGGACCAGGGCCAGTCCCAAGGCCATGCCTTCCCATGGCCACACGCAGGCCTCCCCGGCCGCCGCCGCCTCCAGGGCGTCGTCGCGGCGCAGCAAGGTCAACCCGACGCCGGCCGCGACCAACGTGCGCAGCGTGGCGTCGTTGTCGCCCACCATCACCTTGTTGATGGGCAGTCCCCGGCGTGAAAACGAGGATTCGAGCAGATACTGGAACGGACAGCGCTCGGAAAACCACACCCAGGGCAGACCGGCCAGTTCGTCCCAATCGGCCTGGCGCACCCGCTCGGACCAGGAGGTCGGCCCCACCACGGCCATGGGCACCTCTTCCAGGGGCGTGACCGCCACCTCGTGGCCGCCCTCAATGATGTTGTCGTAGATGAAACCGACATCAAGCCGGCCCAGGCGCACATTGTCGAGGATGCGCGGCGAACTGGAATTGACCAGATGCAGCTCTACCCCCGGATGCCGCCGGGTCATGACGGCCAAAATCTCCGGCACATGCAGGCGCGCGGCTTCGTTATTGAGTCCCAGCCGCACCACGCCCGTCACGTCCTGGCGCAAGGCTCCGGCCCGCCGCCGCACGGCTTCCAGGCCGCGCAAGGCCTCCCGGGCCTCTTCCAGAAGCGCCCGGCCCTCGGCCGTCAGACGCATCCCCTTGGGCGTACGCGAAAAAAGCGCCACCCCGAGTTCCTCTTCCAGACCCCGGATGTGGGCGCTGACCGCCGGCAGGCTGGCGTTTAGCCGCTCGGCCGCCCGGGTGAGATGCTCCTCCTCGGCCACGGCCACGAAGGTGCGCAGGTGATAGTATTCCACAACGCCCCTCCCGGCGTCGCGCGTCTTCGGCCAAGCCGAAGCACCGCTTCGGACATTGCGATTGGATCGCGACCGGCGCGGCGGGCTACGGTCCGACCGAAGCCCCACTCGGCCTATGGCACAGCCCGCCCCCGTCGTAAAGGCCGGGCCGGGTGTTACGGATGGAGGAAAAAACAATGTCCAATGTCAAGAAAATCGTCGTCACCAGCCTGGCCGCCGCCGCGCTTTTCGCGCTGTTTGTCCTGGATCGGCCCTCGGCCGGCCCGGCCGCGCCCGCCCCACGAGGGGTCGCCGCCCCGGCCCGGGCCGATCTGGCCGAGGCGGTCTTTTCCATGGTGCTGGCCCGGGCCGGCGAGGAAGGCGTCTGCCTGTCCCAGCCCCCCAGCCTGTGCCAGGCCTGCGTGGCCGCCCACCTGGGGCTGGACAAAGCCGACGTGCGCAGCCGCTGCGCCCGGGCTTGTTCGCTGCAGTGAAATCGGAAGCGGTTGCCGCGACGGGGACGAACACGCGGGCCATGGGCCAAGACCGCTTTGCCCAGGCGACCGGCAGCGCCCGCCTGTGGCGATGGCCGAACCTTACTCCCGGCCGTAGCGGCCAATGAGGGTGGCCGAGGCCAGGATGTGGCCCTTGGCGGCGCGCAGGAGATCTTTCTTGGCAACCCCGGGCGGCAGGGCGAGGACGGCGTCCAGGGCGTAGAGGGTGAAAACGTAGCGGTGGATGCCCGATGGCGGTTGCGGCCCGGCGTAGCCGAGGCGTCCCCAGCCGTTGAGCCCGGACAGGCTGCCGTCGGCATGACGGGGCACGCCCGGCAGGCCCTCGGGCAGGCCCGGGGTGGCCGGCGAGAGATTATACAGCACGAAGTGGTCGAACACGCCGGAAACGGCGTCGGGATCGTCGCACACCAGCGCCAGGCTGGCCGCGCCGGCCGGCACACCGGCAAACAGCAACGGCGGCGACAAGTCCGCCCCGGCGGCGGCGTAGCGGTCGGGAATCCGGCCCATATGGGCAAAGGCCGGCGAGGTGAGCGTCAGCGTCTGGGGCATCGGCGCTCCTTGGGCGCGCCTGGCGCGTCCTCGAGAAGTCCTTGATGCTTCAAGGCAACCCCTTGAAAGCACTTTTTCCCGGAAAATACTCCTGTAGTTTTTTAGAGGCCAAAGACGCGGCCAACGAAGGCGGCCGGCCGGGCACTCGCCCGGCCGGCCGCCGCAAAAAAACGCATTAATCGTCGAAGTCGCCTTCGGGGCCCTTGTCGCGGGACAGGGACTTGGCCCGCTCCAGGATCTTTTCCCGGGTCCATTCGGCCGGATTCTCGATGACGCCGGCCTTGGGGCCAAGGTCATGGGAACCGGCGGCCACCAGGGCTTCCACGGCCAGGGGCGCGGTGCCGGCGGCGTTAAAGACGTCGGTCAAAAGCCAGGCCACGAACTCGGCCACGGCTCCGGCCATGCGGTCGCGGATGGCCTTGGGCTGGCCCAGGATCTTGTTTTCAAACACGGCGTTGAGCTTCTTGTAGTCGCCGGCCTTGATGCCCTTGGCTCCGGCGTAGGCCACCATCTCGGCCCACAGCGCCTCGTCCAGGCCCTTGCCCGGCTCCTTGGTGAAGGCCCCGGCCGCGTCCAGCACGGCGTTGCCGTAGTCGTTGACGGCCACGCCCCAGGCGATCATCTGCAGGGCCGTGGCCACGTTGGCCTTGGTGGTGCGGGTTAGGCTGGCGATCTGCTTGAGCTTGTCCGAGGAGTTGCCCGAGGTGCCGTGCTGGGCCCCGGAAATGCCGTAGGGGGCCAGGGCCTGATGGATCTCGGCGGTCAGCTCCACCTGGATGCCCGTGGCCGAGGCCTCGATGCCGTGGGTGGTGCCGTTATTCAGCGCAATCCAGTCCGGGTGGATGCCGTTGGCATTGAGCCCCCGGATGAGGAACAGGGCCTCGTCCGGGGTGGACAGGCCGGACTTGCCCTTGATCTCGCCCACTTCCGTCTCGTAGCCGGCCCAGCCCGGGACCACGGGAGCCAGGGCGATGTTGGCCAGGAGGTTCTCCTCGTCGGGCAGGTGGGAGGCGTCAATGGCGATGGAGGTGATGCCGGCCTCGAACAGCGTCGGGATTTCGGCCAGGGCCTCGGCCACGTCGCCGGGCTTCTTGATGCCGTAGTGGTCGGCATGGATGGCCACGGGCACGGTGATGCCCAGTTCGTTCATGGCCTGGTCGGCCTGCCGGGCGATGTTCCACATGGTGACGTTGCAGTAGGTGGACTCCGACCGGGCGATCTCCAGGATGACGGCGGCGTCGGCCTTCTGGGCGGCGAGCAAGGCCCCGCGCAGCACGGCGTTGCTGCGGGAGTTGGCGGCGATGGTCATGGCCTGGCCCTTTTTGAGCATGGCCCGGTCCACGGCTTTGCCGCTGACGAGAAGCGCCCGGGAATGGGGGAAAAGGGTCTTGACGTTGGGCGGGCGGCCAACGGCCAGGGCTTGGTTGAAGGCGGTCATATCCGTCTTGGTCATCGAGTCCTCCTTGTCGTGGCGGGGCGCGTGGCCCGAAATGGCGTGGGTCGCGGCCGGCTCAACCGGCGGCGTAGATGGCTTCGATCTTGTGGGCGGCAAGCACGGCGGCGGCGGCCGGATCTTGGGCCACGGCGGCGATCAGCGCGGCCACGGCCGAAGCGATGCGGGCGCGCTCCACCGGATAGGGAATGTCGGCCAGCCTGCGGCACAGGGCGTCCAGGCGGGACAGGTTGGCGTCGGCCGGACCGGCCTGGCAGCGGCCCAGGAAATCGCAGGCCACGACCTGACCGCCGGCCTTGGGCTGGACGCCGGCCAGATAGGCCGGCGCGCCGCACACGGTACAAGTGATCTCGCCGGCGGCGGTGTCGGCCACCGGGAAGGTCCAGTCGTTGACCGTATTGCCGCAGGCGTCGTACTTGCGGATGTGCAGAAAGCGACTCTCGGCCGCCCAGCCGAAATCGGCGTGGGTCGGGTCGGCGACGCAGAACAGTCGGCGCGAAAGCATGGCAGGCTCCTTGGGTCCCAAAGCAAAGGCGAAACCGTCCAAGGCATAGTACGCCCGGGCGAAACAATCAACACGCCACGCCCCAATTCCCCGCCTACACAGGGGGTTTTCCCTTTCGCGCCGGGCCGGATTCTGATAGCCCCTAGCCTCGTCGCCGTCGCGGCCTGGAGGCTTAAGACATGTCGGGCTATCTCTACGTTCTGGGAGCCGCCGCCTTGTGGGGGCTGATCGGGCCGCTGTCCAAGCTGTCGTTCGCCGCCGGCATGGACACGGTGGAAGTGGCCTTCTGGCGCACCACCCTGGCCTGGTTTTTTTTCGCCGCCCAGGCCCTGCGCGCCCGGGAAACGCGCATCGCGCCCCGGGACCTGCCGGCCGTGGCCGGTTTTGGCGTGGCCGGCATCGCCGGGCTTTTCGGGGCCTATGTCGTGGCCGTGGAAGCCGGCGGCGCGGCCCTGGCCTCGGTGCTGCTCTACACCGCCCCGGCCTGGGTGGCCGTCATGTCGTGGCTGTTTCTCAAGGAACCCATGGGCGGCTACAAGATCGCGGCCGTGGCCGCCACCATCGTCGGCGTGGCCGGGGTGAGCTGCGGCGACGGAACCTCCGCCGTCAACGGCCGGGCCATTTTCTTCGGCCTGCTTTCGGGCGTCACCTATGCCCTGTACTACATCTTCGGCAAATACTACCTGGGCCGCTACAAGACGCCCACGCTGTTTCTTTACGCCCTGCCCGTGGGGTCGCTGACCCTTTTGCCCTTTGTCCACTTCACCCGCCCGACCCTGGCCGGGGCGCTGCCCTGCATCGTCCTGGCCCTGTGCTCCACCTACGGGGCCTATTCGCTCTATTACGCCGGCTTAAAACGCCTGGAAGCCACCCGGGCGGCCGTGGTGGCCACCCTGGAACCAGTCATGGCCGCGATTTTGGCCTACGCCCTTTTCGGCGAACGCTTCGGCGTCGTCGGCTATCTCGGTTCGGCGCTTATCATCGCCTCGGTGCTGGCCACCATCTGGGACGGCGCGCGCGAGCGGCTGCGCGCCCCCCTGCCCCGGGGGAGCGGAAACTAAAGACGGCCGGCCCGAAAACCGATAGGAAGGGCGTGGAGGACCGCCGCGTCCGCGCGGCGACGGCAGCCATGAGCGACAGCGTGACCACTCCCCCTCTTGGGGCGACTGCCCCGGCCCAGACCGCCCCGCAACGGACGGCCTTGGCTCCTGTGGCCGAACGCAAGATCGAGGAGCACGCCGCCGCGTCCACGGTGCGCGAAATCCAGGCCGCCTTTCCCGACCGCAGCATCGCCCTGCGCATCGACGAGGCCACCCAGATCGTCCAGACCCTGGTGCGCGACGACGCCACAGGCAAACTGTTGCGTGAACTCCCCGACGAAGAATGGCTGCGCCTGGTGGTCAAGCTTCGGGCCTTTGCCGCCGAGGCCATCCTGGACAAGTCCGTCTAGGGCGCGCCACGGGAACCATGCTTGCCCTTTCCGGCCGCCTTGGCTACTGTTCTTGCAGCCATTGCGCATGGCAACCCCTTCTCATAATTTATATTAAAAATAGTTTCACAGTTCACCCGGCGGGTTTTCCCGCGACGCCTCCTATCTCCCAACCTGACGGCTTTCGCGGCGTCGCCAAACCACCGGTGCTTTCGACCCGCCCAAACCGTCATGCCCACGGCCAAGCAACCCTTTCGCCCCTTTCCCGTCGGTCGCGGTCTGGCCCTTATTGCCCTGGCCCTGGCCCTCTACGTCGTCCTGGGCTGGCTGGTGGTGGCCGCCAACCGCAACGCCGCCGCCATCCGCGACGTGGTGCTGGAAGCCGACAACGCCGTGTCCGACATCCAGGCCGCGGCCGGTGAGATGCGCGCCCTGGCCCTGGTCGTGGCGGCGCGGGGCGACGACGCCGCCGCCGTAGCCTACCGCCAACAAGCCGATATCGCCGTCCAAAGCCTTCGGGAATTGCGCCATCTGGTCGATGCCTCGCCCGGGTTGGCCGACGTTGCCGCCATTGCGGCGCATCTGCCCAAGCTCATGACCATCCAGGCCCAGGCCCTGGAACTGGCCGACCAGGGGCGCACCGACGCGGCCTGGGACATGCTCCACGGCAGGGACTACGAAAGCCTTCTGGCCGAGCTCCATCTTTGCCTGACCACCTGCCAGGCGTCGGTCAAGGCTGGTCTGGACGCCCTGCTGGCCACCCAGGCCGGACATGCCCGAACGGGCCTGGCGGCCATCGCCGTGGCCACGCCCATCCTGGCCCTGGGGAGCCTGCTGCTCCTGCGTCGGGCAGCCCGGGTCTCCCGGGCCAACGACGAGGCCCGCTCCGAACTGGCCGCCTCGGAACGCCGCTTTCGGGGCACCTTCGAACTGGCCGCCGTAGGCATCGCCCATGTAGGGCTTGACGGCCGGTTCCTGCGCGTCAACGCCCGGTTCCGGGACATTACCGGCTACGACGTAGTCGAATTTGACCGCCTCGATTTCGCTGCCATCACCTACCCCGACGACCTGGACGCCGACCTGGAACGCGTGAGCGACCTCCTGTCCGGACGGCTGGCCACCTACTCCATGGACAAGCGCTACGTGCGCAAGGACGGCTCCCTGGTCTGGATCACCCTGACCGTGTCCCTGGTGCGTGACGACGACGGCGCGCCGCTTTTCTTCATCAGCGTCATCGCCGACGTCTCCGCCCGCAAGGCGGCCGAGGCCGCCGCCCGGGACAACGCCGCCGCCGTGCGCGAACTCCTCGACGCCGCCTCGGACCGGGTAGTGGTCGCCGACGCCTCGGGCCAGGTCCTGGCCGTCAACGCCGCCGCGGCCGCCGGCCTCGGGCTGCCCGGCGAGGCCATCGTGGGCAAGACCTTTGCCGAGGTTTTCCCGGGCAAGGTCGGCGAGAACCGTCTGGCCCAGCTGCGCCGGGCCGTGGAACTCGGCCGGCGGATGCGGTTCACCGACGAGCGGGCCGGCATCCTCTTCGACATCATCGCCGCCCCGCTGCCCACGCCGGCTGACGCCCTGCCTCGGGCCGCCCTGTTCGCCCGCGACGCCACGGCCATGATCCAGGCCAGACAAGCGGCCGAAGCGGCCAGTCAGGCCAAGAGCGATTTTTTAGCCAACGTCAGCCACGAGCTGCGCACGCCCTTAAACGGCATCATCGGCATGGGCCAGGTGCTGGCCGCCTCAAACCTCGACCCGGACCAGCGCCAATGCCTGGCCGACATTGAGCAGGCCGCCGGCGCGCTGTTGCATCTTGTCGAAAATCTTCTCGACCTGTCGCGCCTGGAGTCGGAAAAGCTCGCCCTGGACAACCAGCCCTTTGTCCTGTCGTCCATCCTTCAGGGCGTGGAAGCCACCCTGGCTCCCTTGGCCCAGGAAAAAGGCCTGGAGCTGTCAGCGGCCGTCGCCGGAGACGTGCCGGAGCTTTTGTACGGCGACGGCGGCAAGCTTCGCCAGGCGCTCCTGAACCTTGGCGGCAACGCCGTGAAGTTCACGCCGGCAGGCTCGGTGACCATCGAGGCCTACTGCGCCAAGCCGTGCGTGCTGGCCGGCCCGGAAGGGGAAACGGTGGAAGTGGGGTTTGCCGTGCGCGACACCGGCATCGGCATCGCCAAGGCGGATCAGGAGCGGATTTTCGAGCGTTTCACCCAGGTGGACGCCTCGTCCACCCGGCGTTTCGGCGGCACCGGACTGGGGCTGGCCATCAGCCGGGGGCTCATTGAGGCCATGGGCGGGGAACTGGCCGTGGACAGCGAACACGGACAGGGCAGCGTGTTCCGGTTTTGCCTGCGCTTCGGGCTTGTGCCCGAGGACGAGGCTACTGCCCCAGATAGGCCTTTCTGATGTCGGCGTTTTCCCGCAGCGCCGCCGCGTCGTCTTCCATGACCACCGCGCCGGTCTCCATGACGTAGGCCCGGTCGGCCAATTTGAGCGCCATGTTGGCGTTTTGCTCCACCAGCAGCACGGTCATGCCGCGCTCCTCGTTGACGTTGCGGATGATGCGGAAGATATGCTGGGAGATCATGGGCGACAGCCCCAAGGACGGCTCGTCCAAAAGCAACATGCGCGGCCTCCCCATGAGCGCCCGGGCGATGGCCAGCATCTGCTGCTCGCCGCCAGAGAGCGTCCCGCCGTGCTGCTTGCGCCGCTCATGGAGCACCGGGAAGAGCCGAAACACCATGCCTAGATCGGCCTCGATCTCGTCGGCGTCGCGGCGCAAGAACGCGCCCATGTCGAGGTTTTCCTGGACGGTAAGCCGCGGAAAGATGCGGCGTCCCTCGGGCACCTGGCACAGGCCCAGGGCCGGCAGCTGGTCCGGGCGCTTGTCGCGGATGGACTCCCCGGCGTAACGCACCTCGCCGGCCGTGGCCCGCACGATGCCGCAGATGGTCATGAGCGTGGTGGACTTGCCCGCGCCGTTGGCCCCGATGATGGTGACGACCTCGCCTTCCTCCACCCGCAGCGACACGTCGCGCAGGGCCTGGATGCGGCCGTAGTGGGCGCACACGCCCTCAAGCTCCAAAATAGCGGCCACGACTACTCCGTATCGTCGGAACGTTTGCCCATGCGCGCCGCCGGCCAGAGTCCGGCCGGGCGCACCAGCATCATGACGGCCATGGCGCCGCCAAAGGCCAGCATCCGGTAGAGTTCGAATTCGCGAAACGCCTCGGGCAGGGCCACCAGGGCCAGGGCGCCGAGGATGACCCCGGGAATGGAGCCCATGCCGCCGAGCACCACCATGGCCAACACCATGGCCGACTCGATGAAGGTGAAGCTCTCGGGGCTGACAAAGCGCATCCGGGCGGCGAAAAAGGCCCCGGCCAGGCCGCCGAAGACCGCGCCCAGGGCGTAGGCCAAAAGCTTGAACCGGAACGTGTCCACGCCCATGAGTTCGGCCGCGGTCTCGTCCTCGCGGATGGCCTCGAAGGCCCGGCCGATGCGCGAGAAGTTGATGCGGTGCACGGCCACGATGGTAAACGCGGCCAGGGCCAGGATGATGTAGTAGAGGTATTCGAGCTTGCGCAGCAGCAGGTACTCAAACGAAAAGGAGCCGTCCACGAAATGCGGGATGTAGATACCCGGGGACTTGATGCCGAGGATGCCGTTGGGGCCGCCGGTCAAGGCCATCCAGTTGTTGATGACGATGCGCACGATCTCGCCGAACCCCAGGGTCACGATGGCCAGATAGTCGCCGCGCATCCGCAGCGTCGGGTAGCCGATGAAACAGCCGGCCACGGCGGCAAAGATGGCGCAGATGGGCAGGCAGACCCAGAACGGCACGGAATAGTGCACCGAGAGCAGCGCGTAGGTGTAGGCCCCAACACCATAAAAGGCGATGTAGCCCAGGTCGAGCAGGCCGCACAGCCCCACGACCACGTTGAGGCCCAGGCCCAGGCAGATGTAGACCAGAACGTTGATCGCCACGTCCTGGGCATAGCGGTTGGTGAGCATGGGATAGGCCAGGGCGAAGACGATGACCGGGGCCAGCAGCATCCAGCGCGGCGCGCGACCCAGGGCGTCGCCCACGGCGTCCCGGGCGGCGGCCAGGGGACTCAGGACCCCATCGAGGCGGCCGGCCTTGCCCAGGCGGTAGAGCACGAAGCAGATGGTCGCGCCCACGGCCACCCGCAGCCAGACGGCAAAGGCGTCGGCGAAATGCAGCTCGCCGTCACGGATGCCCAGAAGCGGCCACAGGAGCAGGTAGAACCAGGCCAGGCCCAGGCCGAAATACTGCCAGGATTTCCTAGACCCGCGTGTCATCGACATTCTCTCCCATGATGCCAGTGGGCATGAAATAGAGCACCCCGATGAGGATGACGAAGGCGAAGACATCCTTGTACTCGCCGCCGGCCGGGATGTAGGCGGCGGCCAGGATCTCCACCATGCCGATGATGAGCCCGCCGATCATGGCTCCGGTGATGTTGCCGATGCCGCCGAGCACGGCGGCGGCGAAGGCCTTGATGCCGGGGACGAAGCCCATGTCGTAGCGCACCGAGCCGTAGTAGAGGCCGACCATGATGCCGGCGGCGGCGGCGAGCGCCGCGCCGATGGCGAAGGTGGTGCTGATGACCTTGTCGGAGTGGATGCCGACCAGGGCGGACATGACCTTGTCCTGGGCCGTGGCCCGCATGGCCTTGCCGATGCGGGTCCTAAAAACCAGCGTGTTGAGCAGCACCAGAAGCAGGGTCGTGACGAGCAGGATGCCGATCTGCATGAAGCTCACCCGCACGCCCAACCACTCGAAGCCGCCGTGGGTGAACTCCGTGGGGTAGGCCTTGTCGTAGACGCCCTGGGTGAGCATGAGGCCGTTTTGCAGGAAGATCGACATGCCCAGGGCCGAAAGCAGCACGGACAGGCGCGAGGATTGGCGCAGGGGCTTGTAGGCGACCTTTTCCACGGCCATGGCCAGCATGGCGCAGTAGCCCATGGCCAGGATCAGGGCAAAGGCCAGCCCGAACCAGGGGTGGCTGTCCATGAGGCCCTGGGAGGCCATGTAGCTTAAAAGGATGACGCCGAGGTAGCCGCCGGCGGCGAAGATCTCGCCGTGGGCGAAATTGATGAGCTGGATGATGCCGTAGACCATGGTGTAGCCCAGGGCCACCAGGGCGTAGACCCCGCCAAGGGTCAGTCCGTTTATGAGCTGCTGGAAAAAATAGTCCATGCGTCGGGGCCGCCATTGGGGGGAGGGCCGGCCCTCCCCCCTGCTGCTTGAGGATCGTGTTCTAGTACTTTTTGCCGGTCTGGGGGTCCCAGAAGTTGGCGAACTTGCCGTCCTTGACCACACGGATGATGTAGTTGGAGCCGGACTCGCCGTTGGCCTGGAACTTGATCTTCTTGGAAGCGCCCTGCATCTCGCCCTTGATCAGCTCGGCCTTGATCTTGGCCGGATCGGTGCTCTTGGCGGCCTTGATGGCGGAAAGCAGCGAGTAGGCGGCGTCGTAGGAATACGCGGAATACGCGCCGGGCTTGCCGAACTTCTCGTAGGCGGCCAGGAACTTCTTGTAGGAGGGGGTTTCCTCGTCGATGTAGCCAAAGGTCAGGTACATGCCCTCGGCGGCGTCCTTGGCGATCTCCATGAGCTGGGGATGGTAGACCGCGTCCTGGCCGATGATGGCGGCGGTGACGCCGGCACGCTTGGCCTGGATGAGCATGAGCGCGCCGGAGGCGGAGTTCTGCAGGCTCATGTAGAGAACGTCGGGCTTGGCGTCCTTGATCTTGGTGAGCACGGCCGAGAAGTCCTTGTCGCCCTGGTTGACGTGGTCATGGGCGATGACCTTGAGGCCTTCCTTGTTGGCCAGCTTCTCGACGTTGTCGGCCAGCCCCTGGGAGTAGGTGGTCTTGTCGTCGACGATGTAGATGGTCTTGGCGGCCAGCATGTCCTTGATGAACTTCATGGCGGCGATGGACTGGTCGTCGTCACGGCCGCAGACGCGGAACATGTAGGGCAGGCCGCGCTCGGTGACTTTCTCCGAGGTGGAGGCCGGGGTCAGCATGGGGATGTCGGCTTCGGCCAGGGTCTCGGAGGCCGGGATGGTGGCCGAGGAGCAGTAGGCGCCGACCACGCCGACGACCTTTTCGTTGACCAGCTTGTTGGCGGCAGCCACGGCCTGGCGCGGGTCGCAGGCGTCGTCCTCGGCGAAAAGCTCGATCTTGTCGAAGCCGGGGATACCGCCTTCCTTTTCGATGGCCGCGATGGCGGCGCGGGCGCCGTTGGCGATGTCGTTGCCGTCGGCGGCGTAGGAGCCGGTCAGCGGGCTTAAGCTGCCGATCTTCAGGGTGGCGGCCGTGGCCGTGCCGGCCATCAGACACATCGCAACCAGGGTCAGGATGACACGTTTCGCACTCATGTTCCGCAAACCTCCTTGCTCATGGTGTCGCCCTCACGGCCGCGACGTGCGGCCTCCCCGGGCGTTTCGCGGCCTGCTTGCCCTGTCGCGCGGACCTGCCGCGACACGGCCTCAAAAAGCCTCAAGCGTGACAGACATTCTCTCGATACTATCCCGTAATCGTTTCCCAAAATACGTCGTTAATCGGCCTCGGAGCCGAGGTAGGCCTCGATGACGGCCGGATTGGACCGGACCTCGGCCGGCGCGCCCTGGCAGATGCACACTCCATGGTCCAGGACCACCACCCGATGGCTCACGTTCATGACCACGCTCATGTCGTGCTCGACCAGCAGCACGTTGACGCCGGTTTTGGCGATGCGCTGGATCATTTCCATAAGATCCCGGCTCTCGGACGGGTTGAGTCCGGCGGCCGGCTCGTCGAGCAAAATGGTGGTGGGATCGGAACCCAACGCCCGGGCGATCTCCAGGCGGCGCTGGAGGCCGTAGGGCAGATTCTTGGCCACGGCGTCGGCATGGTTGGCCAGACCCACGAAATCCAGGGCGGCCATGGCCCGCTCGCGCACGGCCCGTTCCTCGGCCCGCTGACGCCTGGTGCGCAGCACCGAGCCGACCACCCCGGAGCGGGTGCGGCAGTGGCGCGCCACCATGACGTTTTCCAGGGCGGTCATGGCGGTAAACAGCCGGATGTTCTGAAACGTGCGGGCAATGCCCCGGGCCAGGATATGGTGGGGACGCAGACCGGAAATGGTCTGGCCGTCGTAGGCCACGGACCCGCCGGAAATCTTGTAAACGCCTGTTATGACGTTAAATATCGTTGTCTTGCCGGCCCCATTGGGGCCAATGAGACTTACGATCTCGCCGGGACGCAGATCGAAGGACACTTCCGTGAGGGCTTGGAGCCCGCCGAAGTGGACACTGACATCGGTTAGACACAGGTGGGCCATGGGATTGACTCTATACGAAAAAATCACAAGAAAAAAAAGGGGAAATTTTCAGGGAGTCCGTTGGGTTACCGCTTGGGCCGGCAATGCCCCCAAACCGTGGTCAAGAATAAAAAGCGCTCGGAAATCCTTAACAAAAAAGTCTAAAAAACAACAATCCGCCGCCCCCCCGGGAGGCCTTTGCCCCCTGGACGGACGGCGGATCAGGCGACGAAAAAAATGCTTCGCCGCCGGCCGATATTTGGTTTTTTGCTAATTTCGCAAAACAATCATCTGTCCGTTCCCTGCCCGTTTCAGGCCAGGATGGCCTCCAGAGCCTCGGCAAAGGCCTTGAGGTCGTCCTGCTCGACCACCAGCGGCGGCAGCAGACGCAGCACCGTGTCCTGGGTCAGGTTGCACACGAAGCCCTTGTCCATAAGCGCCTTCCAGACGTCCGCGCCCGGGAAGGTCAGCTCAATGCCGAGCATCAGCCCCAGGCCCCGGATCTCGGCGATCTTGCCCGGCCGGCGCTCGGCCACCTCGGCAAACAGGGCCTTGGCGAAATCGCCCAGGCGCTGCGCCCGCTCGGCCAGCTTGTCGCGGTTCATGATCTCGATGGTCTTGGACGCCGCCGCCGACACCAGAGCGCCGCCGCCGAAGGTCGTGGCGTGGGAACCGGGCACGAACCCGGCCGCCACCTCGTCCGTGGCCAGCACCGCGCCCATGGGCAGGCCATTGGCCAGGGCCTTGGAGCAGGTGAAGACATCCGGGGTCAGGCCGTAGTTCTGGAAGGCCCAGAACCTGCCGGTGCGGCACATGCCGGTCTGCACCTCGTCGATCATGAACAGGATGTCGCGCTGGCGGCACAGGGCCTGGACCGCCTCCAGATACTCCCGGGGAAACGGCTTCACGCCGCCCTCGCCCTGGATGCACTCCAGCAGCACCGCCGCCGTCTTGTCGCTGACGGCCGCGCCCAAGGCGTCGATGTCGCCGGCCTCCACGGTGGTGAAACCCTCGGGCAGGGGATCGAAACCGAACTTGATCTTATCCTGGCCGGTGGCGGTCAGGGTCGCCAGCGTCCGGCCGTGAAAGGACTTGGTCAGGGTGATGATCTCGTAGGCGTCGCGGTTTTTCACCGTGCGCATATAGCGCCGGGCCAGCTTGATGGCCCCTTCGTTGGCTTCGGCTCCGGAATTGCAGAAAAACACCTTGCCCATGTGGCAGGTGGCCTTGAGGGCCTCGGCCAGCTCGACCTGCTCGCGCTGGTAGAACACGTTGCTCACATGCACGAGTTCCCTGGCCTTTTGCGCCACCACGTCGGCCACCTCGGGATGACAATGCCCCAGGTTGCACACCGCGATGCCGGCCAGCAAGTCCACATACTCGCGGCCGTCGAGATCGCGCATACGGCAACCGCCGGCCGAGGCCACGGCCAACGGATACCGGCCATAGGTGCTCATGACGGACGCCTGCTCCCGCGCTTTCAGCGCGTCAAACGCTTCACTCATCGCGATCCTCCTTACGGGACGTGAATTCCCGGGGGAGGGAACCCCCTTTTTGCAAAAAGGGGGTTCCCTCCCCCGGACCCCCACCCTCCCCCAAAAACTTTCAACGGGTTGCGGTCACCGTAAAGCCTGCCTTCTGGTCCCCTTATTGGGGGCAGCGAATCGCCCGGTTTTGGACCGGGGCGCGCCCCGGTCCAAAACCGGGCGATTCGCTGCCCCTAGTGAGGGGGTCCGGGGGGATCATCCCCCCGGCCGCCGGAGGCATCTTCCTCTTATCCTTCTTATTCTCTCCCCGTATGGCCAAACCCGCCCGCGCCGCGGGCGGTGGCGTCGAGGTCGTCGACGGGCGTGATGATGGGCCGGATAAAGGGGGCCAGCACGAGCTGGGCGATGCGGTCGTGGCGATTGATGGTCAGGGGCTCGGTGGACGTGTTGAGCAGCCAGACGATGATTTCGCCCCGGTAGTCCGGGTCAATAACGCCCACGCCCTGGGCCACGGTGAGGCCGTGCTTGGCCCCCAGCCCCGAGCGGGAATAGATGAAGCCGGCCACGCCGGGCATGTCGATGGCGATGGCAATGCCGGTGGGCACGGCGGCGCGATGGCCCGGGGCGATGGTCAGCGATGCGGCCTCGATGTCGGCGCGCAGGTCCAGTCCGGCCGAGCCGGCGGTGCCGACGCTGGGCGGATTGTCGCGGCTGGAGTCGCGCAGGAATTTGACGCGCAGGATGGATGTCGGGCCGGTCATGATGGTCGCCTCCGGGTCGGGAAATCAGGGGCGTAAAAGTACCCCTTTGACGGGATTTGTAAACGCTTTTTAATTTACTGAAATACTACATTTTTTAGACGGCGCTTGAGGGCGTTTCGGCGCGGGGTGAGCCAGGCGGACGGGAGGGGCGGAAGACGACGGGGCCGATGGGCAGGCATGGCCGGGCGACCGGAACAACGATGCGAATCAGAAAACGACGTCGCTGAAGAAGCGCGAGCGCGGCAGGAAGGCGACCGGAAGGCGTGGGGAGCAGCGGAGAGGCGTCGGGGCGGGGGCTATCGGTCACGCGCCCGGAGACGGCCGCTGCCGGGAGGGGTTTTCCGGCAGCGGCCGCGTCCGTCGGCATGGCGCGCGGAGAGAGTCCGCGTCAGGCGCGGGACGGCCCGTATCCGGCCGTCCCGCTGTCGTGGGTCCTACAGCAGGCTGTCCACCGGGGTGTATTCCAGGCCGAAGGCGTCGGAGACGCCCTTGTAGGTGACCTTGCCGTGGACGACGTTGGCCCCGGCCTTGATTTCGGCGCTATCCTTCATAGCCTCTTTCCAGCCCTTGCCGGCGATCTGCAGGGCGTAGGGCAAGGTGGCGTTGGTCAGGGCCATGGTGGAGGTCTTGGCCACCGCGCCGGGCATGTTGGCCACGCAGTAGTGGATCACGCCGTCAACGGTGTAGATGGGGTCGCCGTGGGTGGTGGGGCGGGAGGTTTCGAAGCAGCCGCCCTGGTCGATGGCCACGTCCACGAGGACCGCGCCCTTTTTCATGGTGGCGAGCATTTCCCGGGTGATGAGCTTGGGGGCCTTGGCGCCGGGGATGAGCACCGCGCCCACGACCACGTCGGCCCGGGTGAGCAGGTCGCGCAGAAGGGCCGGGCTGGACATGAGCGGGAAGCAGTTCTTGGGCATGATGTCGCTGAGGTAACGCAGCCGGTCCAGGTTGAGGTCGAGGATGTAGACCTTGGCACCCAGGCCGCAGGCCATCTTGGCCGCGTTGGCCCCGACTTCGCCGCCGCCGATGACCACCACCGTGGCCGGATCGACGCCGGTGACGCCACCGAGCAGCACGCCCAGGCCGCCGTGTTCCATTTCGAGATATTTCGCGCCCTGCTGGATAGCCATGCGGCCGGCGACTTCGCTCATGGGGGTCAGCAGGGGCAGGGAACCGTCGGCCTTCTGGATGGTTTCGTAGGCGATGCCGACGCACTTGCTCTTAATCAGCGCATGGGTCTGGCGCTCGTCGGCGGCCAGATGCAGGTAGGTGAAGACGATCTGGCCTTCGCGGATGAGGTCGTACTCGGCCGGCAGGGGCTCCTTGACGTGCATGACCATGTCGGCGCGCTCGAAGATTTCCTTGGGCGTGGCCACCATCTCCGCGCCGGCGGCGATGTAGGCGTCGTCATCGAACCCGCTTCCCGCGCCGGCGTTTTTCTCGACCAGCATGGTATGACCATTTTGGCGCATCACTTCCACGCCGGCCGGGGTCATGCACACGCGATTCTCTTCGGACTTGATCTCTTTGAGGATGCCAACGATCATTTCGAACTCCGGTTTACGGGTTGCCGTCGGGGAATTTCTCTTGCCGTCCCCCTTGGTTAGCAAGTCCCTTGCCAGGGTTCCGCAGGGAGCCGAAAAAAACGCCGCCCAGAGGCGGCGTTTTTGCGAAATATGCAAAAAATGTAAAATTGCGGCACATTAGAAAACAATGAGGCGACGCCTGCCCGCCTCTCTCGGGGCGCACCCGGCAGAAATCCTGTCGGCGAGGCCGGGGGTAAATGGTCCGGCCGCCGCCGCTTGGAACGAAAAAATTCCAAAAAGCCTCTTCTTCACACCATTGAGCTGAAATCAAAGATAAAAAATAATGGCATGAAAACGGACCAGCGGTCCGATTTCATGCCAAGCGATGCTTCTTGACCTTCTGCAGGAGGGCCGTATGGGACAGGCCCAGTTCCCGGGCGGCCTGGCGCAGGCTCTTGCGCCCTTTGAGCGCGCTTTCCAGCAGGTCACGCTCGTAACGCTCCATGGCCGCTCGCAGGGACAACCGGCCGCCGACGTCGGAGACTGCGCCCCCGCCGGCCAGGGGGTCGCGGCCAAGCTCGTGGACCAGCAACACGTGGCGCTCGCCGATGACGGGCTGGTCGCACAGGATGGCGGCGCGTTCGACCACGTTTTTGAGTTCCCGCACGTTGCCCGGCCAGCCGTGGCGCACAAGCTTGTCCCTGGCGGCCGGGTCAAAGCCCGTCAGTTCCTTGCCCAGCCGGGCCGAGAGCTGGAACAGAAAATGGTCGGCCAGGGCGCAAATGTCCTCGGGACGCTCGCGCAGGGGCGGGATGTGCAGGGGCAGGACGTTTATGCGGTAGTAGAGGTCCTCGCGGAAAAGCCCCTTTTCCACGAACTGCTCCAGATTGCGGTTGGTGGCCGTGATGATGCGGGCGTTGGCCTGGGTTTCCCGGCTGTCGCCCAGGCGGCGCAGGCGGCCGTTCTGGATCAGGCGCAGGATCTTGGCCTGGGCGGCCAGGGGCATTTCGGCGATCTCGTCGAAAAACACGGTGCCGTCCTTGGCCAGCTCGAAAAGCCCGGGCTTGCCCTCGCGCCGGGCTCCGGAAAACGCGCCCCCCACGTAGCCGAACAGTTCGCTTTCCATGAGCGTTTCGGGCACGGCCGCGCAGTTGATGGCCACGAACTGGCCGGGCAGGCCGCTGGCGGCGTGCATGGCCTGGGCCAGCATGTCCTTGCCGGTGCCGGATTCGCCCCGGATGGTCACGATGGCCTCGGAGGAGGCGATTTTTTCGGCCATGGCCACCACTTGCCGCATGGCCGCGCTGGCCCCGATGATGTCGCTGAAGCCCACGTCGGCCGGCTCGTAGATGGACTTGGCCAGGTCGCGGATCTCCTGGGCGTCCTTGGCGATCTCCACGGCCCCGGTCACGCCGCCTTCGGCGTCGAGGATGGGGCGGCCGGTGGCGAAGTATTGCAGGCGCTTGCGCCCAACCGTCACGTTCTTGCGAACGTTGTTGTAGCGCCGGCCTTCCAGGCAGCCCAGGATGGCGTGGTCGGGCAGGGGCAGTTCCCGCACGTGGCGGCCGACGGGATCGGCGCGGCCGCATTTGAAGTTCTCCCGGGCCACGTTGTTGATAAGCGTCACGCAGCCGCTGGCGTCGATGGCGACCACGGACTCGTCCACGTTGTCCAGGACCGTGCGCAGCAGGTTGGCCTGCTTTTCGTGGGGCATGGCCTCGATGCAGCTGATGCGCAGCAGCCCCGGGCAGGCGGCCAGCATGGACATCAAGTCCTTGCGCGGGCAGTCGCCGCGTTCGTGGTCGATCTCCAGGAAGACATGGGCGCAGCCGTGCTCCTGGGCCACTTCCATGGACAGGATGTTATGGCCCCGGCTGGCCAGCAGGGCGGAAATGTCGGCCACGACGCCGACGCGGTCGGTGAATTTCAGATGCAGCTTGCTCATGAGCGCTCTCCCCGGCCAAGGCGCAGGCCGCCTTGGCGGCGGCCCGGGCCGCGCGTTCCCGGGTATGCGCCGAAAGGACGGCGACGATCAAGCACAATCCCCGGCCGGGCTTTTGTCTCCGGCTCGGTCGGCGTCCGGCGTCATCTCGGCGACGTTTTCGGGGCGGCCTTGCCTTTTGCGGAACCTTATGGATAGATGCCGGCATGACGGCGCACAGCGGCGACGCCGTGCGACCGCAAGGACTTACTCAAGGGGAACCTATGCAGCCGTTACGTGTCTACAGCGTGGTGCCGAAACTTCCGGAGAAGCTGCGGCCGCTTTGGGATCTGGCCTATAATCTGCTCTTTTCCTGGAACGACGACATCGTGTCGCTTTTCGCCCAGGTCGATCGTAAAATCTGGCGCGAGTGCTACGGCAATCCGGTCTGCTTCCTCAACCGCCTGCCGCAAAAGACCCTGGAAGCCCTGGCCGAGGACGACTTTTTCGTGGAGCGCGTGGCCGATCTGCGCCAAAGCCTGGCCACCTATCTGGCCCGCAAGAACTCGTCCATTCCCTTCCCGGACCGCGACGGCACGCCGGTCATCGCTTATTTCAGCCTGGAGTACGGCATCAGCCAGTGCCTGCCGGTCTATTCCGGCGGCCTGGGGATTCTGGCCGGCGACCATCTCAAATCGGCCAGCGACCTGTGCGTGCCCCTGGTCGGCATCGGGCTGTGCTACCAGCAGGGCTATTTCCGCCAGTACCTCACCCCGGACGGCTGGCAGCAGGAACGCTACCCCATCTACGACTTCGAGCAGATGCCACTGACCTTGTGCAAGGACGAGGCCGGCAATCCGTTGCTCGTCCATGTGGACCTCAAGGGCGAGCGGGTGGCGGCCCAGCTGTGGAAGGCGCAAGTCGGGCGCGTTTCGCTCTATCTCATGGACACTAACGTGCCGGAAAATCAGCCCGGCACGCGCCAGCTCACCAACCGCCTCTACGGCGGCGACCTGGAAACCCGGGTGCGCCAGGAATACCTGCTCGGCATCGGCGGCATCCGCGCCCTGGAGGTCCTTGGCCTCAAGCCCAAGGTCATCCACATGAACGAGGGCCATTCGGCCTTCGCCGGCCTGGAGCGCATCGCCAACTTCATGGACAAGCACCAGCTGTCCTTCGAGGCGGCCATGGAGCTGGTGGCTTCCAGCTCCATCTTCACCACCCACACCCCGGTGCCGGCCGGCAACGACCGGTTTCCGCCGGAACTCATCCAGGCCTATTTCGAGGACTACGCCAAGCGCCTGGGTCTGGCCTTCAAGGTGCTCTTGGCCCTTGGCCGCGAGGACCCGCGAAACGACACCGAGCATTTCTGCATGACCGTGCTGGCGCTCAAGCTCTCGCGCTTTAATAACGGCGTGTCCCAGCTCCACGGCGAGGTCTCGCGCAAGATGTGGAACCGGGTCTGGACCCAGTATCCCATGGAAGACGTGCCCATCGGGGCCATCACCAACGGCGTCCACGTGCCGACCTGGGTGGCCCAGGACCTGGCCGCCCTCTACGACCGCTACCTCGGGGCCAACTGGCGCGAGGACCCGGACACCACCCGCGTCTTTTCCCAGGCCCACCTCATCTCCGACGCCGAGCTGTGGCGCACCCACGAACGGCTGCGCGAACGGCTCATCGGCTACGTGCGCGAGCGTTTACGGGACCAGTTGCTGGCGCGCGGGGCCAAGCGCAAGGAACTGCAGACCGCCGAGGAGGTCCTCGATCCCCAGGCGCTGACCATCGGCTTCGCCCGGCGGTTCGCCACCTACAAGCGGGCCGGCATGCTGCTCCAGGACAAGGAGCGGCTCATCCGCATCATGTCCGACGCCAAGCGTCCGGTGCAGTTCATTTTCGCCGACAAGGCCCATCCCCACGACAACGAGGGCAAGCGGCTCATTCAGGAACTGGTGCAGCTGTGCACCAGCCCAACCTGCCGCTACAACATGGTTTTTCTCGAAGACTACGACATGGAGATCGCCAGCTACCTCGTCCAGGGCGTGGACGTGTGGCTCAACACGCCGCGCCGGCCGCTGGAGGCCTGCGGCACCAGCGGCATGAAGGCCATGTGCAACGGCGTGCTCAACTTCTCGACCCTGGACGGCTGGTGGGCCGAGGCCTGGAAACCCGACAACAGCGTGGGCTGGGCCGTGGGCATGGGCGAGGAATACGAGGACGCCGGCTACCAGGACTTCGTGGAGAGCCAAACGCTCTACAACATCCTGGAAAACGAGATCATCCCGACCTTTTACGAGCGGGGCCACGGCAATCTGCCGCGCAACTGGATTCGCAAGATGAAGGATTCCATTTGCGAGCTCACACCGGTCTACAACTCCCACCGCATGGTGGAGGACTACGCCCGCATCGCCTACATCCCGGCCCTGGAGAACTACACCCGCCTGACGCGCGAGGAATGCGCCCCGGCCAAGGACCTGGCCTCCTGGCGCATGGACATCATGACCAAGTGGGGCGGCCTTGATGTCCGCAACGTGCGGGCCGGCGACCCCGAGCAGCTGCACGTGGGCGACCCGGTGCGGGTGACCTGCGAGGTGCATCTAAACGGCATCCGCCCCCAAGACGTGTCGGTGCAGATCTACGCCGGCCGGCTGGACGTGGAAGGCAAGTTCGCCCAGCGCGAGACGGTGGACATGCGGCCGGTGGAGACGACGGCCGACGGCTGGCATGTCTATATGGGCGAAGTGCAGCCCTCCGAGGCCGGGCGTTTCGGCTTCACGGTGCGGGTGTTGCCGCACCATCCGCTGCTGCTCGACTCCCACAGCCTGGGGCTGATTCGCTGGGCCCAGGGGGCGTAGGAAATGTCCCTTAAAAAATACGGCAGTATTTTTTAAGAAAAATCACAATATGAGCCTGTTAACCGCGACGCTAGGCGGGGAAAGCTCACGACGACAAGAAAGGCGGGCCGTTCCGGGAGGGGCGGCCCGACGTCTTTGCAGCATGACGCGTAGCGACAATACTGCAACAGGACAACGTAAACAACGTCGGAATCGCACGCCGCCAGAGGGAACGACACCGTGGAATTCTGGGAATCAAGCTTCAGAGACAAGCAAGAAATGTGGGGAATGGAGCCTGCGGATTCCGCCCTCGTCGCGCTGGAGTTATTCAAGCACAACGGATCACAAAAGATCTTAATACCGGGCTTCGGATACGGCAGGAACGCCAAAGTATTCCTGGACAACGGACTAGACGTCACCGGCATTGAGATTTCGGAAACCGCTATCCGCTTGGCAAAAGAACACTACGGCAACAGCTTCAAGATTCACCACGGCGCCGTTGACGCTATGCCTTTTGACTCCGAATTGTACGATGGAATATTTTGCTATGCCTTAATACACCTATTAGACGCCAAAGAACGATCAAATCTGATAAGAAATTGCTACGAGCAACTTGCGCCCAATGGACTCATGATTTTTCTGACCATATCAAAACTTGACGCCAGATACGGGAAGGGAAAAGAACTACGCAAAGACACCTTCGAGACAGCGCATGGCGTGACGCTGTTCTTCTACGATGAAGAATCCGCGAAACGAGAATTTGGGCCCTATGGATTGATCAATTTTGCGGAGTGGACGGAACCGGCTGCAACCATGGAGAACAAACCGAGGCAACATTTTTGCCAGATACTTTGCAAAAAGAACACGTCGCCATAACGACGCACCAATAACGCCCAGAGACATCGGAGCTTCACCCCATGTCCGTCCTTCTCGCGGTTTGCGCCACCGGCGTGGTCGTGGCCTGTCTGGTGGACGCCGCCCGGCTGGCCGTCTACGCCGGCCACCTGTCCGCGCCGGGCGTGGCCGACAACCTCCCCCTACTCCTGGCCGCCTCGGCCTGCGCCTTTGCCGGAGCCTTCGCCGGGGCACGCATCCTGGGCAAGATGACCCTCGACGGCGTAAACAGGCTGGTCGGCTGGATGCTGCTGGTCCTGGCCGGGCTGTTGGCGACGGGCCTTGTCTAGCATTTCCCTTGCTTGACGCCGTCCAAGGGCATCAACTATATGGCGACCGGTAGTCTTGCGGTCCGTTTCGCTTGGCAGGACCGCGCCCGGCAATCGCGCAATTGCCAGGAGCGTCCGTTTTATCGCCAATAATGCAAAGGAAAATCGACCAGCCATGAGCAAGAAACAGGGCATCGCCGTCGGCGTCATCGTTTTCCTCGCCATAGCATACTTTGGCCTGACGCAATACGCCTCCCACGTCGCCAAGACACGCCTTGAGGCCGCCATCGCCAAGAAAGGGCCCTTCGTACAAATTCTTTACGGAAACGTCTCGTACAACATCTTCACGCAAAACACCGTCATCCGTGCCGTCTCGTTCAAGGGTCCGAAGATGGCCGCGCCGATCTTTGCCAAGGAAATTATTGTGCGCCGCCTGGAGATGGATTCTCCCAAACCGACGTCCGTCTCCATGGATATCCTGGGTATCGAACTGGAGCCGTCCGCCCTGGGCAGGGAGGCGGCCGCCGAGCTGGCCGCCCTGGGCTACGCCGGGCCGTGGTCGTGCGATGTGACCGTCGACATGGACAGCCTGGTTGAAAAGCGGGAACTCAAGAGCCACATGGTCTATGCGGCCAAGAACGTCGGCTCCTTGCGCCTCGACTTCGTGCTCGGCAATCTGGACTTTGCCGCCGCCAAGCCCGAGGCGGTCATGGCCGGCCTGTTCAACTGCGCCTTGAAGCAGGCGGAAATGGCCTATACCGACGCTTCCCTTGTCGAGCGTATCTTCAAGCAAAACGCCGCGAAACAAGGCCTGGATCTGCCGGCCTACAAGAAGCAATTGGCCGATCAGCTCGACACGTCATTGCAGCGTTCGTCAAAGCCCCTGCCCCAGGCCTTTATCAACGCTCTCAAGCAGTTTGTGGAAAACCCGCGCCAGCTCACCATTTCCGCCAACCCGACCGCTCCTGTCTCCTTCATGGAACTGCTCAAGGCCGGCACGCCCGAGGCCGTCGCCAACCTGCTCGCCCTGGACATCAAGTCCTGAGGCCCCTCCGACACCAAGCGGCACACGGCGCCAATCTCTGCCTTGACCCGGTAGTTCTTGGTAGTTAGAAGGACTATAACGGAGGGCGTCATCATGCCGGCGCAAACGCACATAACACCGACGAGTATTAAACTTCCCGGCGAATTGCGAGATCGGCTTCAAAATCTCGCAAAGGCTCGAAAACGCACGCCTCACGCCCTCATGCTTCAAGCACTGGAAACGTATGTGACCAGGGAAGAACAGTGGGAAGCCTTGCGCCAGGAAGCCCTGGCCGCGCATGAGGCATTCATGCTGACGGGTCTGCATGTGTCGGCCAAAGAAGCGGACGATTGGCTCGCCGAACTGGAAGCAGGGAACGATGTCGAGCCGCCTCAATGCCACATTTAAAACTGGTGTGGACACCTTCCGCGCTCCTGGGCGTTCAGCGGGCCTACCGTTTCCTTGCCGCAAAGGACAGGGCCGCAGCGCAGGCCGCCGTGGGGACCATCAGGAAATACGCTGCTCTTCTGGAAAAATTTCCAAACGCCGGCCGTCCGGCTGATGATCTAGACCCCGAACACCGAGAATTGCTTATTCCGTTCGGCGCGTCCGGGTATGTGCTGATCTACGAGGTTCACGCCGAAATTATCCTGGTGCTGGCCGTGCGCCACCAAAAAGAAGCCGGATACTGACAGCCCAGGCGCAGAGGCCCGTCCACGGTCGAGCACTGGGAACGGGGCCTCAAAAAACCCAGCGGCCCATCCCCGCGGCTGCTCGACGTGGTGGACCGCAAGGGCGTCGACGCCTTGCGCTCACCTCGCCCTCTCCCGCCCCCGCCCCCCACTCCCGGCTCGACGGCCGCCGCCCTTGCTGCTAAGGCTATCCAATGCTTTGCGGCATCGACGTCGGCGGCACGCACACGGACGCGGTCCTCATCGGCCCGGAAGGGGTCGTTGCTTGCGCCAAGCTGCCCACCAACCATGACGATCTCCTCGCCTCCATACGCGAGGCGCTTTCCAGCATCGTGGCCGTGGCCGGGCCGGCCGCCATTGATCGCCTGACGCTGTCCACCACGCTCACCACCAACGCCATCATCGAAGGCACGGCCGACGCCGTGGGCGTCCTCGTCTCCGGCGGCCCAGGCATCGATCCCGAGGCCTACCGCCAGGGCGGGCATTACCATGTCCTGGCCGGGGCCATCGACCACCGGGGCCGCGAAACCGCCGCCGTGGACCTCGACGCGGCCAAGGCCGCCGTGGACGCCTGGCTGGCCGAGGGGCTGCGCGCCTTTGCCGCGGTCACCAAATTTTCCACCCGCTGCCCGGACCAGGAGCTGGCCCTACGCGACTTGCTGGCCGGCCGGGCCGACTGCGTGTCGCTGGGGCACGAATTTTCCGGCCGCCTGGGCTTTGGCCGGCGCATCGCCACGGCCTGCCTCAACAGCGCCGTGTGGCGCGTTTACAACCGCTTTTGCGACGCCGTGGAACAGTCCGTGGCCGACCTGGGCATGACCGCCGCCATAAGCGTGCTCAAGGCCGACGGCGGCACCATGCCGCTGTCGGTCTCCCGCACCCAGCCCGTGCAGTCCATCCTGTCCGGCCCGGCCGCCTCGGTCATGGGCATCATCGCCGTGTGCGACATCGCCGAGGATTCGGTCATCCTCGACATCGGCGGCACCACCACCGACATCGCCGTGTTCGCCGCCGGCGCGCCGCTTATCGAAAACGAAGGCATCGCCATCGACGGCCGCCCGACCCTGGTGCGCGCCCTGCGCACCCGCTCCATCGGCGTTGGCGGCGATTCGGCCGTCACCGTCTCCAGGCTGGCCATCGAGGTCGGCCCGCGCCGCTTCGGCCCGCCCATGGCCCTGGGCGGCAAGGTTCCGACGCTTATAGATGCGCTAAACGTCCAAAACGTCATCGCCGTGGGCGATCCCCGGGCCTCCTACCAGGGGCTGCTCGACGCCGCCACGCCCCATGGCTTCGATCCCGAGGAAGTGGCCGAGGCCGCCATCCTCAATGCCGTCAACCAGATCCGCTCGGAAGTGGCGGCCGTTGTGCGCGAAATTAACGACCGCCCGGTCTACACCATCTTCGAGCTGCTGGAAGGCCGGCAGGTACGCCCCACCCGGGTCTACGTCATGGGCGGGCCGGCCCTCGCCCTTTCCGCCCTGCTCCAGGACGCCTTTTCCGAGGAAGTCATCGTGCCCGAGAGCTTTGCCGTGGCCAACGCCATCGGCGCGGCCTTGGCCCGGCCGACCTTTTCCGTGGAGCTTTTCGCCGATACCGCCGCCGGACGCCTGACCATTCCCTCGCTGGGCGTGGCCCGGTCCGTGTCCGGCAACTACAGCCAGGCGGCGGCCGAGGGCGAGGCCGGGGCCAGCCTGCGCGACTATCTCGCCTCCATCGGGGCCGACGTCGACGACGCGCCCATCGAAACCGTGGAGCTGTCGTCGTTTCCCATGGTCGAGGGCCAGGAGCTGGCCGGCCACAACATCCGCGTGGCCTGCCAGGTGCGCCCGGGCGTTTCGGGGGCCTACAAACAGGCGGTGTCCAAGCAATGCTGAAAGCCCGCCATCCGCTCGGGATCGTCTTTTTCCCGGCCTACGACTGGGCCATCTCGCCCACCCACCCCGAGCGCCAGGAACGCCTGCTCTACACCCAGGACCAGTTGCGCGAGGAAGGCGTCTTCGACATCCCGGGCATAACCGAACTCAAGCCCGACCTGGCCACCGCCGAAGACGTGGCCCGGGTGCATTTCTGCTTTCCCGACGTGCCGGCCGTCACCACCACCTCCCACCTCATTTCCGCCGGCGGGGCCATCCGGGCCGCCCGCACGGTCATGGAAAAGGAAGCCGAGCGCGCCTTTGCCCTGGTGCGGCCGCCCGGACACCACGCCATGAAGGTGGTCCACGGCTCGCGCGGGTTTTGCAACATCAACATCGAAGCGGTGATGGTGGAATGGCTGCGGGAGCGCTACGGCCCCCTGCGCGTGGCCATCGTGGACACCGACTGCCATCATGGCGACGGCACCCAGGACGTCTACTGGAACGACCCGGACACGCTCTTTATTTCCCTGCACCAGGACGGCCGCACGCTCTATCCCGGCACCGGCTTTCCCCTGGAACTCGGCGGGCCAAGAGCGCTTGGGACCACGGTCAACGTGCCCCTGCCGCCCGGCACCTCGGACCAGGGCTTCCTTTTCGCCATGCGCGAAGTGGTCATGCCGCTCATCGAGGACTTCAAGCCCGATCTGGTCATCAACTCCGCCGGCCAGGACAACCACTTCTCCGACCCCATCACGGACATGGCCTTCTCGGCCCAGGGCTATGCCCAATTGACCGAACTGCTCGGGGCGGACATCGCCGTGCTGGAAGGCGGCTACGCCATCCAGGGCGCGCTGCCCTACGTCAATCTGGGGCTGGTGCTGTCCATGGCGGGGCTGGATTACAGCCACGTGCGCGAACCCGGCTTCGACCCGGCGGCGGTGCGCCAAAGCGACAAGGTGACCGGCTACATCGAGGACGTGTGCCGCGACATCGTGAAGGAAGCCCGCCACCCGCGCGGTCCGGGCAAGGGCGAGACGGTGAACGGCTGGTTTTCGCGCCGCAAGACGCTCTACTACGACACCGACGCCATCACGGAATACCAGACCGAGTCGGTGCGCCTGTGCGACCACTGCCGGGGCGTGGTGAAGTATGAGACGGAATCCACGCGAAACCCGCTGTGCCTGGGCGTGGAAGCGCCCATCGGGGCCTGCGAACACTGTGTGGATGAAGCCTATCGCATCTACGAGGCCGGCCAGATCAAGGGCGAATACCGCCATCTGGCGCTCATGGACCGGGTGGGCAAGAACTACCTGAGCTTTACGGGCTAAAGCTCCCCGCGCAGGTTCTCCGCCGCCGCATGAACCGACGGCGACACGGCGCGACGCTGACTATTTCATCCCCAACGATTTGCTGTTCGACGGCTGGGCGTGCCCCCGCGCCGCATTGCCGCCGCGTCCTGCCGAAAGCGTTCCGCGTTCCCGCCTGAGGCTTCCCGTCCGCGTTGCCTTTTGCCGCTCCTTTGACCTATAGGGAAGTTGGAATCCCAAGGAGCGTCCGATGCAGCCACCTCCCGCCTCTGTGGCGACGACGGGGCGTCCCGGCTGGTCCCCGGACCGGCGCATGGCCCTGTGGAAGACCCTGGCCTGGTGCCAGCTGGCCTTTGGCCTGGCCCTGACAGGCTACGCTTGGGTGCTGGTCCAGGGCGACGTCACGGCCCATGCCCGGGCGCGCTTCGACTTCCGGGTCTCGGAGATCCTCACCGCCCTGCGCGACCGGGTCACGGCCTACGAACTGGCCCTGGGCGGCGGGCTGGCCCTGTTCAACGCCGTGGGCGACGTCAGCCGGGAACAGTGGCAAGCCTTCGCCGCCACCATGGACCTCAACGCCAACTATCCCGGCATCCAGGGCCTGGGCTATTCCCCGGCCATCTTCCAGGACACCCGGGAAGCCCACATAGCGGCCATGCGCGCCCAGGGCTTCCCGGACTACGCCATCCGCCCACCCGGCGACCGCGACGCCTACACGCCGGTCGTCTACCTCGAACCCGACACCGTCCTCAACAAGAAGGCCTTCGGCTTCGACACCTTCAGCGAAGCCGTGCGCCGGGCCGCCATCGAACGCGCCCGGGACTCGGCCAAGCCGTCCATCACCGGCAAGATCACCCTGGTCCAGGAAGGAACCACCAACGTCCAGCCCGGCTTCATCATGTTCATGCCGGTCTACGACACCCCGGCCCCGCCGCCCACCGTCGAGCTGCGCCGCCGGCTCATCAAGGGCTACGTCAACGCGCCCTTTCGCCTGTACAATCTCATGCGCGGCATCCTCCAGGGAGACCATCAGGACGTGGGCTTCGAGATCTTCGACGGCGACGCGCCGTCCGAGGCGGCGCTCCTGTACCGCAGCGAAGGCTTGGCCGACGACGCCGACAAGCCCGGCCCGCCCCTTTTCGCCGACACCCAACGCCTGGATATCCTGGGCCGGACCTGGACCATCCGCTTCGCCGCCCTGCCCGCCTTCGAAGCCGCCCTGGACCGCCGGCTGCCCTATTTCATCACCGCCTCGGGCCTGGCCATCACCCTGCTTCTTTTCGTCATCATCCGGGCCCTGCTCGCGGCCCGGGCCGGCGTCGAGCTGCTGGAGCGCACCCGCCAGCACGAATCCGACCTGCTCCAGGGCATCCTCGGCAACTTTCCGGCCCCCTATCTGCTGGTGGACGCCGGCCAGCGCGTGCTCCAGACCAACCAGCGTTTCCTGGAAATGCTCGACATCGACGGCCCGGTGGAAGGCCTGACCGGCAAGCACCTGGCCGAGGTCTACTACCGCGACCCGGCCCATGAGACCATGGCCGGCAAGAGCATCGCCGAAGGCGTGATCTTCCAGGGCGTGGAGGTCAACACCAAAAGCCACAAGGGCCGCGACAAGGTCATCCTGGCCAACATCTCGCCCCTGTATGACATCAACAACGCCTGCATCGGCGGCCTTTGCATCTACGTGGACCTCACCGAGCGGCGGCAGATGGAAATCAAACTGGCCCGGGTGGGCAAGCTGGAGGCCATCGGCCAGCTGGCCGCCGGCATCGCCCACGAGATCAACACCCCGACCCAGTACGTGGGCGACGGCGTGACCTTCCTGCGAAACGCCTTTGAGGATTTGCGCCGGGTCCTGGCCCTGGTCGAGGACTACGCCGGCCGGCCCGAGGCCGTGGGCGAAGCGCCGGCCCGGGCCATGAGGGAACTGCTGGAAGACATCGACGCCGCCTTCCTGCGCGCCGAGATCCCGGACGCCATCGACAACATCTTTGACGGCATAAGCCGCATCACCTCCATCGTGGCGGCCATGCGCCGCTTCTCCCACTCCTCCGGCGACCGCACCCAGGCCGTCAATCTGGCCGACCTAGCCAGGGCCACCCTGGAAATTTCCCGCAACGAATGGAAGTACGTGGCCGAGGCGGACCTCGACAGCGATCCCGACCTGCCCGAGGTCCGCTGCCAGGCCGACGAGATCAGCCAGGTGCTGCTCAACATCGTCATCAACGCCGCCCACGCCGTGGCCGAGGCGACCCAGGAAGGCGGCGCGCCCGGCCGCATAAGCCTGCGCCTGCGCCGGGTCGGCGACATGGCGGAAATCGCGATCAGCGACACCGGGGCGGGCATCCCCGAGGCCATCCGGGACAAGGTCTTCAACATGTTTTTCACCACCAAGGACGTGGGCAAGGGCACGGGCCAGGGGCTGGCCATCGCCTACGACATCGTGGTGGCCAAGCACGGCGGCTCGCTGACCTTTACCTCCGAACCTGGCCGGGGAACGACGTTTTTCGTGCGCCTGCCCATCGACGGCGACGACAACGGCCACAAGGGCTGACCCATGAAGCCGAACATCCTTTTCGTCGATGACGAGCAGGGCATTTTAAACGGCCTGCGCCTGGCCCTGCGCGCCAAGCGCGGACAGTGGAACATGGATTTCGCCCTGGGGGGCAAGGACGCCTTGGAATCCCTGGGAAAAACCACCTACAACGTGGTCGTGACCGACATGCGCATGCCGGGCCTGGACGGGGCCCAGGTGTTGGGCGAGGCCAAGCGCCTCCAGCCCCATTGCGTGAGGGTCATCCTGTCGGGCTACGCGGACAGCGAAAACGTGCTCAAGGCGGTCAAGCCGGCCCATCTGTACCTGAGCAAGCCCTGCCGCAGCGAAGTACTCGTGGAAACTCGGGAAAAGGCCCTCAGGCTGGACGAACTGCTCGGGGACACGGCCCTGCGCCGCATGGTGGCCCGGCTGGAATCCCTGCCGGCCCTGCCCCGATGCTACATGGAGCTGCAAGAAGCCCTGGGCCGGGAAGACGTGCCCCTGTCGCGCATCGCCGACATCATCAGTCAGGACGCCGGCATGGCGGCCACCATCCTGCGGCTGGTCAACTCGGCTTTTTTCGGGCTGCCCCAACGCGTGGCCAGCCTCCACCACGCCGTCAACCTGCTCGGCGAACAGACCCTGCGCGCCCTGGTTCTGACCGTCCACCTGTTCACGACCCTGGACCCCGGCCATTTCCCGAACTTTTCCGTGCCGCTGCTGTGGGAGCACAGCTTCCGGGTCGGCTGTCTGGCCAAGGCCATCGCCCAGGCCGAGGGGGCCGGGCAGGAAACCCGCGAGGACTGTTTCATCGCCGGGATGCTCCACGACGTGGGCAAGCTTGTGCTGCTTACCGGCCTGACCCAGGAATACGCCGCCGTGGTGGCCCGGGTGCGCGCCGACGGGCTGCCCCTTTTTATGGCCGAGCAAACCGCCCTGGCCGCCAGCCATGCCGCAATCGGCGGCTATCTGCTCAACCTGTGGGGATTTGCCCAGCCGGTGCTGGAGGCGGTGTGCCGGCACCACGACCCGGAGGTCCTTTCCGAGGAAGCGTTTTCGCCGGCGGCGGCGGTGGCCGCCGCCAACCGCTTCGACCATGAACTGGTCAGGCTGCATCCGGACTATGCCGTGCATCCTCTTGGGGAAAACGGCGAGGCGTCGGCGCTGGGCGAGCGCCGCCTGGACACGTGGCGGGAAGTCTGTCAGCTGACCCTGGAGCGGCAGACGGGAAGCGACGCCGACGGCTGAGCCGCCGCCGGCCGGGGATCAGCCGCCGAAGTAGCGCACCACGGCGTCGCGGGTGGTCTGGGAGATGAGTTTTAAGCGTACGAACTCGTCGGGATGGAACTGGAACACGCCGGCCAGGAACATGAAACGCGGGTCGTCCAGGCGGTTGCCGCCCTTTTCCGCAAAGCTCAGGGCGCTTAACACCGTGGCCTCGAAGTCGTAGCCGCCCTGCTTGAGCACCGTGGCGTAGACCATGCACTCCCGGTCGTGCAGCTCCTGGGGATGCAGGTTCTCGGGCAGCTTGTTCTTGGCGTCTTCCACCTGCTTGAAATACATGAACACGTTTTGCTTGTTAAACGCCAGGCTGCGTCCGCCCTCGGCGGCCATGGCGGCCAGGGCCGGCCACAGGCAAAACGCGGCCAGAGCCGCCAACAGCACGGTTCGCCGGGCCGGGATCACTGGGCCGCCTTGGCCTGGCCGCACGGGGCGTAGAGCGGCTCATAGAAATAACTGAGCGTACCGGCGTCACGTTCGGGCGCGTACTGCATCCGGATGAGCACGTTGCCCACGGGCCAGCCCAGCTCGACGCCCTTGCCCTCCAGATCGATGGGCTTGCTGTACTTGCCGGCCAGGAAGTTCTTGATGCTCTCGTGGTTTTTGCGGCCCTTGTATTCCACCATCACGGCCGCGAACTTGTCCTGGCAAAAGCCGTAGACCACGCCGGAGAGGAACGCGTCGCCGATGCGGTAGACCACGCCCTCGGCCGTGGCGTAGGCGGCCTGGCCGTCGCGTTCGGCCACGGTCAGGTCCGGGATGGCGGCCATGGCCGTGCCCCATTTGATGCCGTTGAAGGCATTGGGCTCCTTGATGACCTTGCCCGGCGTGTCCACGGTCTCGGCCGGGCCGGACGGCTCGTGGGGCGCGGCGGCCTTTTTGGTTTCGTGTTTTTCGGGCGGAGCCTTTTTGGCCAGGGCGGGCGTGGCGGCCAGGGCAAGACAACAGACCAGCAGCAGAGACAGCGTTTTTTTCATGCGGGGAAAGGGGGGGGAGAAGGTTTTAGGCCGAAGTGCGCAGGATCATGCCGCGCAGGGTCACGGCCATGATGTCGCTTTGCACGGAGCGGCCGCTTTCCAGAAAATGGGCCAGCTCGGCCCGGCGACGGTCGCCGGACAGGGCCATGTAATCCAGGACCATGTCGTTGATGGCCGATCCTGTCAGCGGCGTGAGGGTGATGGTCGGACCGCCCATGGCGTGATGCTCCCTTTTTTCGAGCTGTAGCGCCGCGCCGGGGGAATGGCAAGCGGCGACGGCGTTCATGGCGTGAACAGGGTGGCCAGGGCGGCGAGGCCCTCGTCAAGGAGTTCGCAAAATTCCGCCGGATCGGCCTCGGCCAGACGGAACATGGCCAGGGCGCGCAGGTCGAGCCGGGGCAGCGCCCCGCAGGGCGTTACGCGGTAGCCCAGGGCATTGGCCATGAAATCGGCCACATGCACGGCGGCGGCCACCACCGATTCCGGGCATTGGGCCGGATCGTGGTGAGCGGCCACGCCTTCGATGAGCGTGTCGGCCAGCCGCCACTTGTCACTGATGCGCCCGCCCAGGGCGGCATGGTCGAAGCCCAGCTCCAACCGCTCGGCCGCGTCGGACGGGATGCGCCCCTCGGCCACCCGGGCCAGCACCGCCTGGGCCAGATCGGGTTCGGCCACGGCCAGGACCAGCCGGCCCATGTCGTGGAGCAGACCGGCCACGAAAAAGCGCTCCGCCGCCGCCTCGTCGCGTCGCCGGGCCAGCCCCCGGGCCAACATGCCCACGGCCACGGCGTGACGCCAGAAATCGGGCATGGACAGCAGATCGGCCCGGGGCGGCTTGTCGAACAGCCGGGACAGCACCGCGCCGGCGGCCAGATTGACGATCTCAGTGAGGCCGATAAGGCCCACGGCCCGGCTGACGGTCTCCACCCGGACCCTTGGAGCGTAGATGGGGCTGTTGGCCAGGCGCAGCACGTAGGCGGCCAAGCTCGGGTCCAGGGACACGGCCTTGGCCACGTCGGCCACGCCACTCATGGGGTTCTCGGCCGTGCGGCGCAGGGCCAGATAGGCTTCGGGCAGGGGCGGCGGATTGATGTCGGCCAGGGAACGGCGTTTGCCCGGGGCCAGGGAGGCGGCCGGAGCGGCTCCCGGCGGCGGCGCGGGCAGGGCCTCGCGCCGGGCGGCGCCGATCTCTAGCAGCCGCGTCACGAACGGCGGCGCGTCGCCGGTGGGGAAAAAGGCGCTGTCGACGGTCATGCCGGTTGCTCCCGGAAACGGATTCATTTCCGGTCTAGCGCAATCATCTGGCCCCGGCAAGCCGGCCAGGCAACGACACCGTGCAAGCCTTGACTTTCATTCTCCAGCGGACCATAAATTTTGTAGAGCATTCTCACCAGGAATCCCCATGTTCAAACGCAGGGTCGGCGAACTGGCCAAAAGGCCCCTTATCGTGCCGGCGGACGCCACCGTGACCCAGGCGGCCGATCTTATGGTGCGCGCCGACGTCAGCTGCCTGGCTGCCGTCACCGGGGCCAAGGTCGTGGGGTTTGTCACCGAGCGCGAACTGGTGCGTCGCCTGGACGTCGATCTCGACCCGGCCTCGCCGGTGCGCGAAACCCTGTCGCGTACCGTGGGCGGCGGCATCCTCAAGGACCTGTCGGCCAACGAAGCCATCAAGACCATGCTGGAGCGCAAGGAGCGCCATCTGCCGGTCATCGACGTGGGCGGCTCGCTCATTGGCGTGGTCACGGACAAGGAGCTCGTGGACGCCCTGGCCGTGGACTTCATGGTGGAAAATGTCGATTGCCGGGCCGTCATGCGGCCCGAGCCGATCTGCCTGCCCCCGGAAGCGCCCGTGCAGGCGGCCCTGGACCGGATGCGCGAAGCCGGCGTCGGCTCGGTGCTGGCGGTAACGGACGGCAAGGCCGCCGGCATCTTCACCGAACGCGACGCCTTGCGGGCCATCATGGGCCAGCCCGAACGGCTCGCCGATCCCGTCTCGGCCTACATGAGCCGGCCGGTGGTCAGCGTGCCGGCCGAGGCCATGGTCTACAAAGTGATACTCTACATGCGCCAAAAGGGCGTGCGCCGTCTGGCCGTCACCGAAGCCGACGGCCGCCTGGCCGGCGTGCTCACCCAGCCCGACATCCTGCTCTACGCTCGGCGCATGGGCTGATCGCCTGTTCAGCGTCGCTGTCCGGCGACGGTTGACGGGCCTGCGAAGTAAGTCCGCCGGGGTCTCTCCCCGGCCCCGTATCCGGGCCGCAGCACACGCCCGGAACGGCTCTTTCAGCCGGCGCGCGCCGCACGCCGGTCCCCCCGACATGTGCCAGCCCCTTCCCGGAGCCGCCATGCCACGTTGCCGCTTCCCCAGCCTGATCGTCCTGACCTGCCTTGTCCTTTTTTGCGCCGCCAGGCCGGCCCTGGCCGCCGACATCGACACCGCCGCCAAGGCCCTGGACCGGCTGCTGGCCCAGATGCCGCCATCCGCGCGGACCACGGCCGCCGTCTCCGGCGAAGCCGAGCCGCGCCAGGGCGAGGTGGTCCTCACCCTGGACGCCCGGGCCGTGCGCCTGGGCCAGGGGCCGGGCTGGCTTTTCGGCCTGACCCTGCCCGACGGCGAAAAACGCGTGGCCTTCGTGGCCGCCGACGGCTCCAGCCATTTCGCGCCGACCACCGAACTCCCGGCCGGGCTGTCCCCCATCAGCCTGCCCGATGCCGCCGCCGACACCGGCCCCATCGCCGACCGGCAAACCGCCGTCGCCGCCGTCACCGACCGGCTGCTGGGCCACTCCCTGCAAGGCCGGCGGGTCTACGTCGCCAACGACCCCGTCAGCGACGACATCACCGTGCCGCTGCTGCGGGGTTCGGTCAGCTTGTCCGGCGGGCCGGGCTGGCTCTTTTTCATCGACGACGTCCCCCAGGCCAACTGGTCACACGGCTGCCGCTTCGTGCTGGCTGCGACGGACGGCACGCTGCACGTCGTCCCGGCCATGCTGCCGCCGGCCGACCTCGCCGGCTTCACGGAACTGACGGTCTGGCCGCCGGCCCAGCCGGCCCAGACCTCGGCCCTGCCGACGGCGTCCGTCGAGACGGCCAAAGCCGCCGCCGCCAAAGCCGCCATCGACGTTCCGGCCGCCACCGACGCCAGCCATCGCTACGCCGTCATCCTCTCCGGCGGCTACAACCAACAAAACAACCACGTCCGCTACTGGAACGACTGTTCCTATTTCTTCACCACGCTGAAAGCCGCCGGTTTCCTGCAGAACAACATCTACGTGCTTTTCGCCGACGGCACGGACCCGGCCATCGACAACTCCCTGGGGCTCAATTCCAACACCGACCTCAACAACGACACCATCCAGGACATCAAATACAGCGCCACCAAGGCCAACATCACCACCGTTTTTAACGAGCTGGCCGGCAAGCTCGGCAGCCAGGACATCCTCTACATCTTCACCACCGACCACGGCGGCCCGGCTGACGGCAACACCGCGCCCTACGCCGCCGCCAACGTGGTCCTCAACCTCTGGGGCGAGGACATCACCAACGCCGAATTCGCCGCCGAGGTGAACAAAGTCCAGGCCGGGGCGGTGGCCGCCATTTTCGAGCAGTGCTTTTCCGGGGGCATGATCGAACCGCTGAAGGCCCCCAACCGGGTGCTCATGTCCGCCGCCCGTTACTGGGAGTTGTCCTATGCCATGGGGCCGGACTACACCTATGACGAATTTTCCTTCTACGTCACCCAGGCCCTGGCCGACCCGACCAAGGGCGACAGCAACGGCGACGGGGTCGTGACCTTGGAAGAGGCCTACAGCTACGGGCTGGCCAAGGACAGCGTCCAGGCCGAAACCCTGGACCTGGGCGGCGACAATAACGGCGAGCATCCAAGCTACTACAGCAATCCCTGGTATCTGGGCCGACAACTCGCCCTTGGAGGGCGCTATCCCACGGCCAAAGCGCCGACCTACGGCGGCTATGCCCAGTACCAGACCGGCGACGCCTTCCCCACCGGGGCCACGGCCCAGAACTGGAAGGGAACGGACCAGTACTGGCCGCTGAGCCTGCCCTTCGCCTTTCCCCTGGGCGGCCAGAGCTACACCTCGGCCTCGGTGTCGAGCCACGGCATCATCCATTTCGCCAATCCATCGGCCAGCGGCGAAAACACGATCAACGGCCTGGCCGCCAGCGTGGCCGTAGCGCCGCTGTGGGACCGGCTGACCACGGCCGGCGATGGCGACGACATCGCGGTATCCTCAAGCGCCCAATCCGTGACCGTCGTCTGGAAGGCCAAGACCGTGGCCGACGCCCGGCCGGTCAACGTGGCGGCCCGGCTCTATCCGTCCGGGGCGGTGCGGTTTTTTTACGGGGCCGGCAACCAGCACACCTCGCGGGTGGCCGGGCGCGACAAGACCATCGGCGTCGCGGCGGGCACGGCCGCGTCCATGCTGCTGGGGCTGCGAAACGGCCTGCCGGACCTTGGCGCGGCCAACGCGCTGCTTATCCAGCCTTCGACCCTGCCCCCGCCCTCAACGGGGCTGCCCTGGCAGGAGCTACTTCTCCAGTAGCCCAAAAACCAAACGGCCCCGGGCGAACACTCGCCCGGGGCCGTCTGCAGAAACCTGCCTTCCCTTCGGGGGGTCTGGGGGACTCAGGCCCCCAGCCGCCGGAGGCATCCCCTCTCTTCTCTCATATCGTTCACTATTACGCCCGCAGCCGCGTGCGCCAGGTGTCGACGATCTCTTTTTCGCGGCGGGCCGGTTCGCTGTCCGGGTTCAGGTCGCAAGCCTTGGCCGCCGCTTCGGCGGCCTGCTGCATCCAGCCGCCCTCGCGCAGGCTGCGCGAGGCCATGACGTACATGGATTCCGGCGCGGCCCCGTAGATGCCGCGCAACAGCTCCCGGTAGCCCTGGCCGAAGACCTCGCGCACGAGTTCGTTGCGCTTGAACAGGAACCGGGCCAGCCAATGGTTGTCGCCCTGGTCGGACAGGTACATGGGAAACAGCTTGCGGCATTCGCCAAACAGAAACCGGATGCGCCGTATCTCGCGCTGCATGCTCTCGGCGGTCTGCATGAGCAGTTGAAACAGCTCCCGGCTGATGATGAGATCTTGTTCGGGCAGCTCGCGCTCCTGCATGGAGCGAAACCACGGGGCGTAGTTTTGCTGCTGGTAGGCGTCTTCCTTGAGCTTCATGGATTCGTGAAAGATGTAGCCGATGCACCAGTCGAGAAACTGCCCCACCGGGCTGGTCGCGCCGCCTTCGCGGAACAGATGGTGGGCCGTGTCCTTTAAGCGCCACAAAAGGCCCTTGTTCATCTCTTCACCCAAAAGGTCGCGCAGCTCCTCGAACACCACCTTGCCCGAGCGGTCGAAGTCCTGGAACAGCCGCTCCAGGGTCTCCACGGACAGGCAATAGTCCCGCAGCAGGTCGCGGCAGAATTCGTCGCGCTTTTCCTCGAACCAGGTATGCGACATGGCCTCTACCCCCGCCCGCAGCCCTGCCAGCCGCCGCCCAGGGGGGCGAGCTGGGCCAGCCGGGCCAGGCGCGCGTCGACCCGGGCGTAGAGGCTGCCCTCAGGGAACGTCCCGTCCGGCCCGCGCACGCCCGCCGGCAGGCCGGTCAGGATTTCCATGGCCTCCTCGACGGTGGCCACGGGATGGATGTGGAAACGGCCCTGGGCCACGGCCTGGATCACCTCGTCGTCGAGCATGAGGTTGACCACGTTGTCGGCCGGCAGGAGCACGCCCTGGTCGCCGGCCAAGCCCCGGCGGCGGCAAACCGCGAAAAAGCCGCGAATCTTCTCGTTGACCCCGCCCACGGCCATGATCTCGCCGGACTGGGACACCGCCCCGGTCATGGCGTAGCGCAGGCGGATGGGGGCTTCGGCCAGAGCCGAAAGCAGGGCCGCCAACTCCGCGCCCGAGGCCGAATCGCCCTCGACGCCGGCGTAGTTCTGCTCGAAACACAGCGACCCGGTCATGACCAGCCCCTTGTCCTGGGCGAAGCGGCTGACCAGATAGCTTTTGAGGATCATCATGCCCTTGGTGTGGATGGGGCCGCCAAGCTCAGCCTCGCGCTCCAGGTCGAGGATGCCGCCGTGGCCCACGCCCACGGTGCAGGAGATCTGGTGGGGCAGGCCGAAGGCGTAGTCGCCGAACATGCGCACGGACAGCCCGTTGGCCTTGCCCACGGCCTCGCCGGAGGTGGCCACCTTGATCATCTCGCGGTCGTACTCTTCAAGATATTCCTCTTCGTAGAGATTGACGCGAAATTCCCGGGCCTTGCGGGCCAGGGCCAGATGGGCGGCGGTGACGGCCTCGGCCTCCTGGCGGCGGGCCAGGGCATCGGCCTCGATCATGAGTTCCCGGGCAAAGGGAATTTTCAGCGACAACCGGGTCTGGTCCTCGGCCAGCACCGAGGCGTAGTCCACCAGGGCGGCCAGGGCGGCCCGGTCAAAGGGCAGCAAATTCGCCTGACGGATGGCCTGGCCGGCCAGGGTCAGGTAGAGGCCGACGTTTTCCGGGTTGCGGGCCATGTTCTCCTGGAGATGGGCCTTGAGCTTGAACAGCTTGCCAAAGCGCTCGTCGCTGTAGAGCAGGGCCTCGTAGGCCTCGTCCGGCCCGACCAACACGATCTTGAGGTCCAACGGAATGGGTTCGGGCTCGATGGTGCGGGTGCGCACGTGCTCGCCGCCCTCGGCCGGGTCCTCCACCCGGGCCTGGCCCGAACGCAGGGCCCGAAGCAGGCTCTCCCAGGCCCCGGGATTGGCGGCCAGATCGTCCACCCGGATGATGAGGAAGCCGCCGTTGGCCCGGTGCAGGGAGCCGGACTTGATCAGCGTGAAGTCGGTGTAGAGCGCGCCCATCTCGGATTCGCGCTCGATGCAGCCCATGAGGTTGAAATAGGTCGGATGGTCCTCGGCCACCACCGGCGCGCCCGAGAGCTGGCCGTTGTCCACGAAGAGGTTGGCCTCGTAGCGGTAGAAAATGTCCTCGGGGAGATTCAGGTCGCCGTGGGGCGAGGGCGGGGCCGGCTGGGCCTGGGGCATGAAGGCGTCGATGTTGTCCAGGATGTCGGCCCGCATGGCCGTGAGGAACTGGTCGATGGCCGGGGAGGCGGCGCGCAGATCGGCGAAGGGAGCCAGGGCGGCGTCGCAGACCTCGCCGGCGGCGTCGCGTTCCAGGTCTTTTTCGCGGTCGCGGTAGCCGCGCTCCTCCTTGGAGAGCTTGCGCAGGGCCGAGCTCATTTCCTCCAGGAGCAGGTCGCCCTTGGCCTTGAGGGATTTCTTGAGTTCCGGCTCCAGGCGCTCGAACTCCTCGTCGCTGACCACCTTGCCTTCGAGCAGCGGATAGAGGGTAAAAGCCCCCTGGTCGTCGACCAGGAGGTTGTAGCCCTCGGTCTTGGCCCGCTCCTCCATCTCGTCGAGCATGGTCTCGCGGTCGGCGTTGTAGCCGCGCATGAGGGTCTGCTTCTGGGCCAGGTAGGCCTCGCGCTCGAACCGGGCCGGGATCTCCTCGCGCATGTCGGTGACGGCCTTGGCCAGGGCGGTCTTGAAGCCCCGCCCCTGGCCGGCCGGCAGCGACACGACCCTGGGCCGGTCCGGGTCGTCGAAATTGTGGACATAGAGCCAGTCCGGCGGCGTGGCCCCGGCCTTGGCGGCCGGATCGAGAAAGGCCCGGGCGAAATGGGTGCGCCCCATGGCCGGCTCGCCGGCAAGATAGACGTTGTACTCCCGGCCGCCGATGGCCAAAGCCAGGTCCAGGGCGGCCATGGCCCGGGGCTGGGTGCGGGCGAGCGCCCCGGGATCGTCGGGAATGTCCCGGCTGTCGGCAAAAGGCAGGGCGGCGGGATCGCAGCAGGCGCGAAGGTCCGTGGGCGTCAGATTTCTGGTCATGGAATCCGTCTGGGAAGGGCGTTTGGGGATAGGGCCGGCGCGCGCCGGCCATCCGGAGAGATACGGCCTTCCGGGCCGTTTGTCATCCTTGGCGCGGCGCGACCCGGACATACCAGGGAATGGCCGCGACAAGGACCACGGCCAGGACGACGAAGCCCGGGCCGTAGCCGAGCCCCCCTACCAGCGCCCCGGCCAGGATGGGGCCGGCGGCATGGCCCACGTCGGCGATGGTCCCGAACACGCCCATGGCCGAGCCCAGGTGGCGCGAGCGGCTGACGTCGGCCACCAGGGCCGCCGAGGACGAGGTGACCAGGGCCTCGCCCAGGCCAAAGGCCAGACAGACGGCAAGCAGGCTCCAGAAGCCGGCCAGATGCGGCACCACGGCCAGGGGCACGGCGCACAGGGCCATGCCGGCCACAATGAGGGGCCGCCGGCCCCGGCGGTCCGACACCCGGCCCATGAGCGGCTTGGCCGCCATGATGACCGTCACCTGCGCACCCCACAGCAGGCCGGCCTCGAACTCGGTCAGCCCGGCCACGGTGACGGCGTAGATGGGCAAAAACGCTTCCAGCGCGCCCATGGCCAAATTTTGCACCGCCTCCATGGACGAGGCGGCCAGCACCCGGCCGTCGCCGGCCACTTCCCGCAGTCCCCGGACGAACAGCCGGCCCCGCTCGGCCAGGCTTTGGCCGGCCCCGGACGGAGCTTCCTCGCCAAACCCCAGGGAGCGCAGCCCCAGGACCAGGGCGGCCGTGCCGGTCAGCCCGCTTAGGAGGTAGACCAGCCGGAACAGCGTCAGCCCCGGTTCGCCGGCGGTGAAGGGGTTGTGCAGGATCAGGCCGCCCATGGGCGCTCCGAGCAGCGTGCCGATGATGGCGACGGAGGAAAAAAGCGACAGCAGCTCGCCCTTGCGCTCCCCGGCCAGGGACGCCACCACGGCCATGGCCACCGGAGCGTAGATGGCCGTGGCCAAGCCATGGACGAAACGCACGGCGATCAGGGCGGCGTAGCTGTCGATGCACAGGTAGGCGTAGGGCATGAGCCCGAAAAAGAACAGGCCGGCCAGCATGGCCCGCCGTCGGCCGATGACGTCGGACAGCGACCCCGAGGGCAGCTTGAAAAAGATGCCCGTCACCGTGGACACGCCAACCGCCCAGCCCACGGCTTCCGGGCCGGCCCCCAGGGACAAGGCGAAAAGCGGCAGCACCGGGTTGCGGGCCAGGGCGTAGGAGAAGCGGGCCAGGAAATTGACCAGGCACAGATTGGCGAAAACGGACATGAAAGCCTCACTGCCGGGACGGACGGCCGCCCCGGCCTGGTGATCTTGAGGGGGGGCGACGCCCTTAGTGGGCCTTGGGGGCCGAGCGGTCGTAGAAGATCGACTTGCCGTAGACGCCCACCGGAATGCCCATGGCCACGCCGGCGTCAATGTAGCCCAGGGCCCGGGCCGCCGCGCCCACGCGCTGCTGCACCCGGTTGTCGATGGACAACAGCCCGGCCGTCTTGGCCGCCGAGGACAGGGCCACGCCGATGTCCATCATGCGCATGACGCAGTGGGGGCCGCTGTAGCCCATGGCCTTGTCGGTCATGGTCCGCCCCTTGGCAAAGGCGGAACACGTCTCGAAGCCGCAGGCCCCGCAGTCGTAGCCGGCAGCGGCCGAGGTCTTGAGCCCGACCAGGAGCAGGGCCTGGGCCTGTTCGATGTTGGCCGCGTCGCGCCGCCAGAAGGCCTCGTTGGTGCTTTGTGGGGCATAGGTCCGCATGGCCGTGGCGATGCGGGCCAGGTCGGCCGCGTCGGTGACCACCACGATTTCCAGATGATCCTTGCCTCCGGCCTTGGGGGCGGTGCGGGCGGCGGCGGCCATGAGGCCGGCGGCCTGATGCACGGCGTCACGCATGTCCATCATGAAGCTCCTTGGGTTTCGATTGCATAGGAAGCGGCCAGGGCGTCGAACAGGTCCAGGCCCCGGCGCAGGCGCTCGGCGTCGTCGCGGCAAACGGCGCACAGGCCGTCCAGCAGCCGGCGCACTCCGGCGGTTTCGGGGGGAGCGGTCTCGAAGTCGCCCAGGTCCACGGCCCGGATGACGGCGGCCAGCCGGTCGCAGGCCACGGCCTCCAGGCCAAACGCCTGGCGCATGACCTCGAAGGTGATGCGCGGCCCGACATGGGTGAAGGGCGCGCCGGCCATGTCGAAGGCCACGGCCTGGGGCGGGAGGTCGTCCAGGGTGTCGGCGTAGGCGATGGCCGCCTCGGGGTCGATGCCGCGCCGCACCAGCCAAAACGAGGCCAGCCGATCCACGTACAGCCCCGGCCGGGTGACCCACAGCCGGCCCCGGTAGGCGGCGGGATCGCAAGGCGCGATGGCCGTCTCCTCGGAGGCGGACCCCGCCGCGCCGGCCAGCCGGGCGGCCAGAGCGCCCAGCAAGCCGGCCACCACCGGCCCGCCGGGCGCGTCGAAAAAGTCGATGGCCCGCTCGGCCTCATGCCGCCGGGTCAGGCGACGCAGCTTGGCAGCCGTTTCCTTGTCGTCCAAGGTTTCGGCGGCCAGGGCGGCCCGGGCCTCGGCGGCAAGCTGGGCGTAGGCCTCGTCGCGGGCCTTGCGAAAAACCGCCACAACCGCCTCGTGGGCCATGTTGGCAATGTCGGGACAGGCGAAAAACACCGCTTCGCCGCCGCCCTGCTCCACTTCGCCGGCCAGCCAGGTCAGCTGCTCATGAAGTTCCGGCGACCAGGGCAGCACGTACAGCCCCCCCTTGAGCGAGGCCGCCCCGAGCCCGGCCAGTCGCCGCAGGGTCCGCACCCGGCCGGACTGCCGGCTGGCCGGTTGGGAAAAGGAAAAGACCAACCATGTTTTGTTACACATGGCTTTCATCTAGATACATCTGTTACAAAGTCAAGATTCTTTCGATGAGGCAAGCGAGAATCTTCCGGTTCAGGGCCGGCCGGCGACGCTTTCCAGGCGCAAGCGGCCATGGTAGGGGGCGCGATGTCAAATACGCCGGGGCGACCGCCCTTTCTCCCGGGCCTTGGCGGACTGCGCGGGCTGGCCGCCCTGGCTGTGCTGGTGGGCCACGGCGTGGCCTGGCTCACGCCGCTGCCGCAAACTCCCGACCTCTATGAACCCTTCGCCCGACTCACCCGGTGCGGACTGTCGGCCTTTTTCGTGCTGTCGGGATTTGTGCTGGCCTACAACCACAGCGCGGCCATGGCCGCCGGGGAGCTGCCCTTTGGGCGCTTCGCCATAGCCCGGCTGGCCCGGCTCTATCCGGTCTATCTGCTGACGCTGGGGCTGGCGGCCGGGCTGGCCCTGCTCAAGCACGGCCCAGGCTCCTTTGGCGGGCCGGGCCATTTGCTGGCCTTTGCCAGCCTCACCCAGACCTGGTTTCTCGTGCCGGGCTGGCCTCAGATTTTTCCCCTGGCCTGGGCCGTGAGCGTGGAAGTCTTTTTCTACCTGGCTTTCCCGGCCACGGCTTGGCTCTTAGCCCGGGCGCGCACGCCCCGGGCGGCCCTGGGCCTTATCCTGGCCGCCTTGGCCCTGGCCCTGGCCCTGGACGGGCTCGGCGCGCGCCTGTGGCCCCAGCTCTTCACCGCCTACGCCGCCCGCCACCCCGAATGGGCCGGCACGCCCGGCGAACTGGCCGCCCTGCTCTTTCAGTGGCTCTTCTATTCGAGTCCGTATCTGCGGATTTTCGAGTGGCTCATGGGCGCGGCGGCGGCCCGCTTTTTTCTCTTGAAGCCGCAGGCCCCGGCAAACCTCGACATCGTCGCCGCCCTGAGCCTGGCCGGCCTGCTGGTCGTGCCCCTGCCCCAGGACAGCTTCTTTCTCCAGATCGTGGCCCAAAACGTGCTCTACGCGCCTTTTTTGACCGCCCTGCTCCTGGCCTTGGCCGCCCGGCCCCGGGCCTTTCTGTCCGCCCGCCGCCTGGACGCGGTCAGCGCCGCGAGCTTGTCGATCTACCTCGTCCAGACCTGGACGCTGGGCGTCTTTGCCGGCCCGCCGGAAACAGGCTGGCCCGAAGCCCTGCTCCGCCTGGCCGCCGGCCTTCTCGCCACCCTTTGCGTCGGTCTGGTTGTCGCACGCTGCATCGAACATCCCGCGGCGCGGCGGATACTGGCGAAGCGTCCGCAGCGTCCGGGGGCCTAAGGCCCCCGGACGCCCGTATGGCATTGTGCTTGGCAGGGAGTGGCGCGCTGTCGGCCGGACGGCCAAAGCGGGCGTGGAGGGGACGGGCCGGCTTCGCGTCCTGGGCCTGAGGCTTCCGGACGCCTCGCCTGAGCCGCCCGCTTCCGTGAGGCCTGTGCCTACTGCCGGGCCTTTTTGCCGGTCGGCGGCGGCGCGTCGGTCTGGGTGGCGAAAAAGCCGCTGCTGTAGGCCATGGCCTCGCTGGCGCAGACCTTGACCGCGTCGAGTTCCAGCCCAAGTTGCCGGGTCAGGTCGGCCAGGCGCGGCCAATCCGCGTCCTCAATGCACTCGGCCAAGTCGAGCAGGGGCTGGTATTCGTTCTGGGCGTCGCGGCGTAGGGCCGACTTGAGCTTTTCATCCAGCGGCAGATGCTCGGCCACCTGCCGCATGGGCAGGCCCAGGATGGCGTCAAGCAGGGAAAAAAGCCCGAGCAGAAAGAGCGTTCCCGGGTTGAAGTCCCAGAAATCGTAGCGGGTGGTGACAAGCTCCAGGAGTCTGGCCCGCTGCAAGGACAGCTCGGCCAGCTCGCGCGGCATGTCGCCGCCCTGGGCCATGTCGGCCAAAAGCACCGCCCGCAGCCAGTTGCGGATCTTGATGCTGCCAAGGATCATGATGGCCTGCTTGATGGACTGGATTTTTTGCGGCAGGCCGAAGGCGGCGCTGTTGAGGTAGGACAGCAGCCGAAAGCTCACGGACACGTCGGCGGAAATGGCCTCGGCCAGGGCGTCCACGTCCGGGTCCTCGGATTCGATGAGTCGCAAAAGCTGGAAGCGGCTCATCTGGTGGGAGGTGAGCTTGCGCTCGGACACCAGCTCCGGTTCCTTGAAAAAACGGCCCTGGAACACGGCGAATCCGGCGGCCTTGAGTTTTTCAAAGGTATCGAGGCTGCCCACCCGGGAGGCCCACAGCAGGGCCTTGCCGCCCTTATTGCGGGCGGCGATGGGGGTCGGGTCGTCGGCGCCGCCCGCATCGAAGCACCACACGTCGGCCAGGGCGGCCAGTTCGGCCAGATCGGGCTGGCCGGCGCCCACGTCCACGGCCAGGCTGTAGCCGTCGGCTCGAAGCCGGGCGGCCAGCTCGACGACCTCCCTGGGCCGCGAGGCCTGGCCCACGAATTTCACCACGCCGTGGGCCGGCGGCAGGGCATAGGGGGCCTGGGCCAGGAAGCCGACCTCATCAAAGGGCACGGCCACTTTCTTGCCGCGCTCCACGGCGCTTTGCACGCCCATATAGGAGGTGGAGGCCAGGGAGCCGGCCAGATGCTCCTGGTCGGCGAAGCAGGCCAGGGCCGAGCAGGCGTCCGCGCCGCCCTGGATCTCGTAGCCCCACAGCTTGCGTTTGACGTCGAACAGGGCCTGCTTGGTGAAGAAAAACGGGCTGGCGCCGGATTGGCCGTTGTCGCTCATGGTCGACCCCAATGCGGTTACTCGGTTGGAGGGCGGCAAGACATGGCGAGACTTTTGCCGAACATGCCCCAGCCTGGGCCGTTTGACAACGGCTTTCGCGCTCGTTGCCGGGTTGCCCAGGCCGTATTTCAGAAACAGGGGATAATACTGCGTCGCCGGATTCGGTTGCGCCAGTGGGGCGGGTGCGACGTTGCGGAAAACGCGTCAGACGTCCTCACCGGCCAGGGGCAGGCGGAAGGCGAAGGCCGAGCCCCGTCCCGGCTCGCTTTCCACCTCTATGGCCACGCCGTGGGCGAAAAGCACGGCCCGCACCAGGGAAAGCCCCAGGCCCAGGCCCCGTTCGGAGCGGCTGCGGTCGGCCCGGTAGAGGCGGTCGAAAATGCGGGGCTGGTCTTCGGCGGCGATGCCCTGGCCGGTGTCGGCCACCCGCACGGCCACGAAGCGGTCTTCCCGGGCGGCGGCCACCGTCACCCGGCCGCCGGGCGGGGTGTACTTGACGGCGTTGTCGATGAGGTTGGCCAGCACCTGGCGCAGGCGGTTGGGGTCGGCCAGAACGGGCAGGGGGCCGGCGGCGGCCACGGAAAGGGCCACGCCCTTTTCCTCGGCCACGTATTCGTAGAGTTCGGCCGCCTCGGCTGCCAGCCGGGCCATGTCGGCCACTTCCAGACGCAGGCGCATGGCTCCGGTCTCGGCCTCGGAGATGTCCATGAGCGCCCCGAGCATGGCGACCATGCGTCGGGTTTCCTCGGCGCAGTCGAGCAGGGCCTCGCGCAGCTCGGCCGGATCGTTTTTTGAGGCCACGGCCATTTCCACGGCGGCCAGGGTCCGCGTGGCCGGGGTGCGCAGGTCGTGGGCCACGTTGTCGAGCGCCTCGCGCATCCCGGTGATGAGCGTGCGGATCTTGTCGAGCATGGCGTTGAAAAGCCGGGCCAGTTCGCTCAGTTCGTCGCCGGCCCCGACCTCGGGCACCCGGGCGTCCATGCGGCCGGTGTCGATGGCCCGCACCGTGTCGATGAGGTCTTTTAAGGGCGTGAGCACCCGCCGGGCCAGGACGAAACCGGCGGCCAGGCCCAAAAGCGCCACCGGCAGCATGATGCCGGCGAAAATGACCCGAAACCGGGCCAGCAAGCCCTCGCGGTCGCTGGCATCCTTGCCGATGGTCACCGACCCCCCGCCGGGAAGCGCCCGGCAGCCGATTTCCGTAAGTCCCCCGTCGGGATCGGGACCCGGCACAAAGGCCCACTGCACCGACGGCCCCGGGACCAGGGGCAGGACCTCCGGCAGGGGCACGGAGTCCTCGGGCGACTGGCTGAACAGGGTGGCCCCGTCCGGGCCGGCCACCCGTAGCAGATACTCCTCGACATCAATGTTTTCCTGCTCCAGGCGCAGGAAATCGAGCAGACCGGCCAGGCCTTTTTTCTGGCTCACGGACACGTATTCCCGCAGTTTCTGGGCCATGGCCACCCGGTCGCCCTCGCGCACGGCTCCCGAGAGCAGGGAGTAGGCCAGGACGAACAGGGTCAGGGCGCTGCAGATGAAGATGCAGGAGTACAGCGCCGTCAGGCGCAGGGTGGTGGAGCGCAATAGCGGCCGGCTATTCCTTGAGAACATAGCCGACCCCGCGCAGGGTATGGAGCATCTTCCGGTCGTAGTCCCGGTCGATCTTGTTGCGCAGTCGGCAGACGAGGACGTCCACGAGATTGGTCTGGGGATCGAAGTGGTAGTCCCAGACGTGCTCCATGATCATGGTCTTGGACAGCACCTTGCCGGGATTGCGCATGAAGTATTCAAGCAGGGCGAACTCCCTGGGCTGGAGCTGCACGGCCGTCTCGCCCCGGGACACCTCCCGGGTGAGCAGGTTCATGGACAGCTCGCCCACGGTCAGGCGGGTGGGCTCCGAAGCGCTGGTGGAACGGCGGATCAGCGCCTGGACCCGGGCCAGGAGTTCGGCAAAGGAAAAGGGCTTGGACAGATAATCGTCGCCGCCGGTTTCAAGGCCCCGCACCCGGTCCTCCACCGACCGCTTGGCCGAAAGGATGATGATGGGGGTCATGATTTTGCGGCGGCGCAGTTCTTCAATGACCTGCAAGCCGTCCAGGCCGGGCAGCATGACGTCGATGATGGCCACGCAGTAGGGCTCGGTGGCGGCCAGATGCAGGCCGTCGGGGCCGTTTGCCGCATGGTCCACGGCAAACCCGCTCTGGCGCAGGCCGCCAAGGATGAAGGAGGCGATTTTCTCGTCGTCCTCGACGAGGAGGATGCGCATGACAGGAACGTCCTTTGCGGTGTTGGCGGCCTGGGCGAGGCTGCCCGGCCGCCGCTCTGGATGCATCGGGGTATACATAGAACTCCCCATAATGACCAGCGCCCGGCCGGGCTACGGTTTTCCAGCTTTTTTCAGATCTGTAATCGCCCTGTAAGGATCATGTAACGTACTGAAATCGTACTTTAAATTTCACTCCTGTAATGAACGGGTAAGCGCCGGGAAAGGAAGACGGGCCTAGACCGTTGCCATCGACACGGCGGCTGCGGCCCCGGTCGATACGGGAGGGCCCGCGCCGAGGGAATCGTCCCGGTCGGTTGGGGGATGCCAGAAACCGCTTACCCTTTTTACAAGGAGTCCATACCATGAAAAAGATCGTCATCTTCACCGTCGTGTCCTGCCTGCTCGCCACCTCCATGGCTTTCGCCGGCACCAAGAAAAAGGCCAAGAAGCCTACCAAGGACGGCAGCTACTCCGTGGTCGAGATCATGAAGGACAAGAAGAAGAACACCAAAAAGACCACCCCCGCCAACTAGTTTCGGCGGACCGCCAGGAGCCGACAAAGCCCTGCCTCGGCGGAAGATTTGTCGATCCACTGCACCCCCCCTGCGGCAATGCCGCAGGGGGGGTGTTGCATTGCGCGCCGCCGATTGCGGTTGTCGCCGCGCGCACCGGCAGGCTTGGAACCCGAAAACGGCCGTGTCGCCGGCCCTGTCGTCGCGGCCCCCTACCAGGCCGCCAGCGGCAACCGCTCGCCAAGCGCCACGCCGGCGGCGCTGACGGCGGCGCGGTAGGGCAGGACGAGGACGCCGGCGGCGGCGGCTTCGGCTAGCAGATCGGCGTATTCGGGATCGATGACGGCGGCCGGGGCGAAGCAACGGCCGTCGGGGCGCTGGACGCAGTAGAAGATGGCGGCCTTGTCGCGGCCTTCCCGGGCCAGCCGGGTGAGTTCAATAAGATGTTTGCGCCCGCGTTCGGTGGCGGCGTCCGGGAACATGGCCGCGTCGTCCTCGACCATTGTCACGTTTTTGCATTCCACGAAGCAGCGTCCGGCCGGGCCGGTGAGGAGGAAATCGAGGCGGCCGTCGGCAAAGGGCGGTTCGGGGCGGGCCGCGTCGTAGCCTATAAGCTCCGGGATGGCCCGGGCGGCCACGGCCCGGCGCAGCAGCCGGTTGGGGGTGAGCGTATTGACCCCGACCCAGAAATCGCCGGCGAAATCCGGCACTTTCGTCATTTCCAGGGTGTAGGGCAGCCGCCGTTTGGGATTGTCGGACGTGGACAGGCCGATGGTCGCGCCCGGGCGCAGCAGCCCCAGCATGGAGCCGGTGTTGTTGGCGTGGGCGGTGATGGGGCCGTCCGGGCCTTCGGCATCGACGAGAAACCGTTTGTAGCGCCGCACGAACCGGGCTTCGAGAATGGGGCCGGGGTGGGGCAAAACGACTCGGGTCGGTTCTCGCTCCATGATTTACCTTCCAGGCATTATGCTTTAGAGTTCCGACCCGGCCGCGTCCGACGCGGTCCCCGCCATCAACCCCCAAGCCAAGGATTTCGGGCCATGCGCACCGCGCTCCGTATGCGTCTCGTCGCCCCGTCCGCCACCCTCGGCATGGCCGCCAAGGCCGCCGATCTGCGCCGTCAGGGCAAGGCCATCCTCGACCTCTCGGCTGGCGAACCCGACTTCAACACGCCCCAGCACATCAAGGACGCCGCCAAAAAGGCCATTGACGACAATTTCACCCGCTATACGCCGGTGCCGGGCATACCGACCCTACGCGAGGCGGTCACCGGGTATTACAAGAAAATCTACGGCGTGCCCGTGCCCAAGGAGGCGGTCATCGCCACCAACGGCGGCAAGCAGGCCCTGTATAATCTCTTCCTGGCCGTGCTCAACCCCGGCGACGAAGTGCTGGTGCCGGCCCCCTACTGGGTCAGCTACCCGGACATGATCCGTCTGGCCGGCGGCGAACCCGTGGCCGTGCCGAGCAGCCCGGAAAACGGCTTCCTCGTTACCGTGGAAGACCTTGACCGGGCGGCCACCCCGGCCACCAGGGCCATGGTCCTCAACTCGCCCTCCAACCCCACCGGGGCCCATTACACCGCCGAACAACTCGACGCCATCATGGCGTGGGCCGTTTCCCGGGGCATCTACATCGTCTCCGACGAGATCTACGACCGCCTTGTCTACGAGCCGGCCAAGCCCGCCTCCATGGCCGGCTGCTTCGCCATGTACCCGGACAACGTGGCCGTGGTCGGCGGCCTGGCCAAGAGCTTCGCCATGACCGGCTGGCGCATGGGCTACTGCATTGCCCATCCCGACGTCATCCGGGCCATGTCCACCCTGCAAAGCCAGTCCACCTCCAACATCTGCTCCATCGTGCAAAAGGCGGCCATCGCGGCGCTGACCGGCCCCCTGGACTGCGTGGAGGAGATGCGCCAGGCCTTTGCCCGCCGCCGCGACCTGTGCCTGTCCATCATAAGGACCTGGGACAAGGCCTTTTGCCCCGTTCCGGCCGGCGCGTTCTACCTGTTCCCGAGCCTTTCGGCCTACTACAACGAGGCCGTGCCCAATTCCACGGCCCTGTCCGAAGCGCTTTTGACCGAAGCCGGCATCGCCACCGTCCCGGGCGTGGCCTTTGGCGAGGACCGCTGCGTGCGTCTGTCCTACGCCACCAGCGACGAAACCCTGGAAAAAGCCCTGACCAAGATGGGCGATTTCCTCAAAAACCTCGGTTAGCCGGGCGCACAAGCCCGAAACCCCGACGGCGGCCGGTCCCGCGACCGGCCGCCGCGAGCAAGGCGTGACCACAAAGCTGCGTAAAGACGATGATCAATCCCTGGGGTTCGTCAAGTTCCTGTCCTGGAGCTCCCTGGCGCTGATCCTGCTCGTCAACTTGTTCCTGTCCATCTTTCTTTCCAACTACGCCCGCCAGGACGTGCTGGCCAAGCAGAAGGAATTCGCCCTGCTTCTGGCCGAAAACCTCAACCACCAGATCTACCAGCGCTTCACCCTGCCCACGGTCATCGGCTTTGGCCGGGTGGAACTGTCCCAGCCGGCCCAGTACGACCGCCTGGACAAGACGGTGCTGTCCACCATCCACAGCTTCCACGTCAGCGAAGTGCGCATCTACGACCACGACAAGCGCGTGTCCTATTCCACCGACAAGGAGCTGGTCGGCCAGTCCGGCTATGCCGGCGCGGCCATCCTCGAAGCCCTGGAACAGGGCACCTCGAGCTTCCAGGTGGTGACCCGGGCCGGCATGTTCGGCGGCATCTTCGATTTTTCGCCCAAGCCCGACACGGTGACGCTGAAAACCATCTATCCCCTGCGCACCGAACGGTCGCTGGTGCCCGGCAACCCCCAAGGGTTCATCATGGGCGTGCTGGAATTCACCCAGGACATCACCGACGACTACCAAAAAGTCGTCGATTTCCAGCGCATCATCATCGCCACCTCGCTTATGTCCTCGTTTTTGCTTTTCGTCATGCTGCGCATCATCATCAGCCGGGCCGGACGCATCAACGCCCAGCGCATCGCCGACCGGGAGCGCCTGGAACGCGAACTCCAGCAACAGGAAAAGCTCGCCGGCATGGGCCGCATGGTGGCCGGCATCGCCCACGAAATCCGAAACCCCCTGGGCATCATCCGCTCCACAGCCGAACTGCTCCTCAAGCGGGCCAAGGACGCCGACCCGGCCAACGCCCGGCTGCTCTCAGCCATCTTCGACGAATCCAAGCGCCTGTCCAAGACCGTGGGCGACTTCCTGGACTACGCCCGGCCGAAAAACCCGCGCCAGGACGAGGTCGATCTGGCCCTTATCTGCGACCAGGCGCTGACCTTCCTCGAAGCCAAGTGCGAGGAACTCGGCATCGTCGTCAGCCGCGACTACGCCCCGGGGCTCACCGTTCGCGGCGACAAGGATCTCCTCTACCGGGCCGTCTACAACGTGCTTTCCAACGCCCTGGACGCCATGGCCGAGGACAAGGAGAAAGTTCGCGACCCGGCCCTGGCCGTGGCCGCGACCCGCGACGGCGACGAGCTGACGCTGACCATCGCCGACACCGGCCCCGGCTTTTGCCCGGACAACAAGGACCGCGTGCTGGACCCGTTTTTCACCACCAAGGACGCCGGCACAGGCCTGGGACTGGCCATCGTGCGCACCATCGTGGAAAGCCACAATGCCGCCCTGGCCCTGGACAATGCCCCCGAAGGCGGCGCCCGGGTGACGATGACGTTTACGGCGGCTTAGGTTTTGAAGAGAAGATGCCTCCGGCGTCTGGGGGCCTGAGGCCCCCAGACCCCCCATCCAACGAGAAGAGCCACCATGCCCAGCCAGATTTTGATTTTAGACGACGAGAAGAACTATCTCCTCATCCTGGAGACCATGCTCGGCGACGCCGGCTATGCCGTCACCGCCCTGGACGACCCGGAGACCGGCCTGGCCTTCCTGGACGAATCGGAAGTGGACGTGGTCATCACGGACATGAAGATGCCCAAGGTCACGGGCCAGCAGGTGCTGGAGCACGTCAAGCGCAACTATCCCTATATCCCGGTCATCATCATGACCGCGTTCGGCAGCATCGAAGGCGCGGTGGAGGCCATGCGCATCGGGGCCTTTGACTACATCGCCAAGCCCTTCGCCAACGACGAGCTGCTGCTGACCGTGGAAAAGGCCAGCCGTTTCGCCGCCGCCCAGCGCGAGAACATGCTGCTGCGCCAGTCCCTGGAAGACAAGTTCTCCTCGGAGAACATCATCGGCCGGGGCAAGGCCATGCAGCGGGTGCTGGAGATGATCGCCAAGGCCGCGCCCACCAAATCGACCGTGCTCATCACCGGCGAATCCGGCACCGGCAAGGAGCTTTTCGCCAAGGCCATCCACTACGCCTCGCCCCGCAAGGACGCGGCCTTTATCTCGGTCAACTGCATGGCCTTGGCCTCGGGAGTGCTGGAATCGGAACTGTTCGGCCACGAGAAAGGGTCGTTTACCGGCGCGGTGGCCCGCAAGCGCGGCCGTTTTGAAATGGCCCATCAGGGCACCATCTTTCTCGACGAGATCGGCGAACTCTCGCCCGAGCTCCAGGTCAAGCTCTTGCGCGTGCTCCAGGAACGCAAGTTCGAGCGGGTGGGCGGCTCGGACCCCATCGAGGTGGACATCCGCATCCTGGCCGCCACCAACCGCAATCTGGCCGAGGCCGTGGCCGCCGGAACCTTCCGTGAGGACCTGTATTACCGCTTAAACGTCGTCCACATCGAAACGCCGCCCTTGCGCGAACGCCGCGAGGACATCCCCATCCTGGCCGCCCATTTCCTCACCCGCTACTCCGGGGAAAACAACAAGGTCTTCAAGGGGTTTTCCCCGGAAGCCATGGAGTACCTGACGGCCTACGAATGGCCCGGCAACGTGCGGCAACTGCAAAACGTGGTGGAACGCTGCGTGGTGCTGGCCGCCTCGGACGTGGTGCAGGTGGAGGATCTGCCCACGGAAATCCGGGACGAGGAGAGCCAGTACAAATCCGCCGTGGATCTGCTGCCGGTGACCATCAACTTAAATGACACCCTGGAAAAAATCGAAGTGGCGCTCATTCGCCGGGCCTTGGCCCGCTCCAACTTCGTCCAGGTCAAGGCGGCGGAGATGCTGGAAATTTCCAAGAGCCTGCTGCAATACAAGCTCAAAAAATACAAACTCACCGGCCACTAAGCCGCCAGCGCCGCAACCCCCTGCAACTGTTTCCCGTTGCAGGGGTCCGGGGGGATCATCCCCCCGGCCGCCGGAGGCAGCTTTTCTTTTATCCCGTCACTCCGCCATCACCCGGTTGCGGCCGGCCGCCTTGGCCGCATACAGCGCGGCGTCGGCCCGGGCCAGCAGGTCGTCGAAGGCGGCTTCGCCAAATTCCTGGCTGTCGTGCACGGCCGCCACGCCCACGCTTACCGTCACCGACAGGCTGCGGCCGGCCGCTTCACACGGTTTTTCGGCCATGGCCCGGCGGATGCGCTCGGCCTGTTCCAGGCCCTGGGCTAGGTCAGCGCCCACGAGCAGCACGGCGAATTCCTCGCCGCCGTAGCGGGCCGCCAGATCGGAACGCCGTACGGCCCCGGTCAGCAAAGTCCCAATGTGGGCCAGCACGTGGTCCCCGGCCTGATGGCCGAAGGTGTCGTTGACCCGCTTGAAATGGTCCACGTCGAACATGAGGCAGCAGCAGGGCTGGCCGGCCCGCAGGGCGGCGGCCACGAGCTTGAGGCCGCTGGAGAACAAGAATCGTCGGTTGTACAGGCCGGTCAGCTCGTCCTGGACGCTTAACTGTTCGATGGCGTCGATATGGCCGCGCACGTCGCAGGCCATTGCCGAAAAGGCGACGAACAGTTCCTCCACCTCCCGGGGCAGATCCGGCGGCGCGGCCAGGGGGCATGTCTCGTCGTACTCCTTGGAACGCAGCTCCCGGGCATGTCGCGACAGGGTCTCCAAAGGCTGTTCCAGTTTGCGGCAAAACCGCAACACCAGCGGGGAAATGAGGATGATGGCGGCCAGGGCGCCGGCCGCGACCCATAAGGCCTGGCTGCGGTAGCCGACCAGGGCGACGGCGGCCGGTTCCTGGCGCACAAGCTTGAGGCCCCCACGGTCCACGGCCACCGACACGGCCAGCATTTCCCGGCCGTCCGCATCGCGGTAGACCGCCCCCCGCTCCCCGGCCCCCAGGGCCTGGGGCGCGATCCGGCCGGTCAACTGGCCGCTGGCGACGCGCACCGCCGCGCTGGGGGCCAGGATGCGCCCCTCGGCGTCGCACAGCACGGCCTTGCCCTGGCCCAGGATCGTGGTTTGCCGCAGCCAGACGTCCAAGGCGTCGAGCTGCACCGAAGCAAAGACAAGACCGCCGAACGTGCCGTCCAGGCGCGCCACAGGCGTGGCGAACAGGCAGATCGGCTTGCCCGAAGCGCGGCCGATGATGCCGGCCACCAAGGAGTCGCGACCTTGACGCGCTTCCAGAAAATAGGATCGGTCGCCGACATAGACGCTGGGCGATCCAGACGAATCGACCTGGGTGTGCCCGTCCTGGTTCACGGCAACCACGGCCGAAACCGAGGGATGGGTCCGCACGTACTTGGCGAAAGCCTGGCGCATCAGGTCCGTGTTGCCCGTGCGCGTCCCGTCGAGCAGGGCCAGAAACCGCGCATCGTCGAACCGCTCGTCGATCCAGGAGCGCAAGACGCTGCGCTCCGTGGCCAACGTCTCGGCCATGCCGGACAGCGTATCGTCAATGATTTGACCGCGCTGAAAGAAATAAAAGAAACCGGCCGCCAAAAGCAGCGGCAACGAAACGCACAGCAGCGTATAAAAACGCAGCAGTCCGCGAAGGGTGTCGAGACCAAGCCAACGTTTCAGTCGCATGACTCCTGCCGGACGACGCTGTATCCCACAAGGAGCGTCGTGGCCCAATGAAGTGAATCAATCCGGCTAGTCTAGCCCAAACCGGCCGGTCCGGCAATGCGCCCGCCTTGCGCAAACCCGGATTTTCGACCATGACCGTTGCAGGCAAGGCCATGCAGTCCGAGACCCCTCCCCCCCCGATACCCGACGACGACCAAGACGGCCGCGATGTGGCCGCCTACGTGGCCGCGCTGATCGCTTCCGAGCGTCTGGGCCACCTCGTCGTCCACCACCGCGTGCTGCCGGCCAGGCCGGCCGTTTTCGCCGAGCCTACCCGGCCCTTTTCCCGGGCCGTCGCCGGCCTTCTGACCGCCAAGGGCATCCCCGCCCTCTACAGCCACCAGGCCAAGGCCACCGATCTGGCCCGGGCCGGCCGCCACGTGGCCGTGGCCACCCCCACGGCCAGCGGCAAGACCATGACCTATCTGCTGCCCGTGCTGGAGGAAGTCATCCGCAACCCCGATTCCCGGGCCATCTTCCTCTATCCCTTAAAAGCCCTGGCCCAGGACCAGCAAAAGGCCATCCGCGAACTGGCCGCCAGCCTGCCCGAATCGGCCCGGCCGACCACGGCCATCTACGACGGCGACACGTCCCCGCATTTTCGCCGCAAGATCCGCGACAATCCGCCGCACATCCTCATCACCAACCCCGAGATGCTCCACCTGTCGCTTCTGCCCAACCACGAGAACTGGAGCACCCTTTTCGCCGGCCTGTCCCATGTCGTGGTGGACGAAATGCACACCTACCGGGGCGTGATGGGCTCGCACATGGCCCACGTGTTCCGCCGCCTGACCCGCGTGTGCCGCCGGTTCGGGACCGACCCGGCCTACGTCTTCTCCTCGGCCACCATCGGCAATCCCGGGCAGCTGGCCGAAGACCTGACGGGACTGCCCGTGGCCACGGTCACCGAATCCGGCGCGCCCACCGCCGCCCGCCATTTCCTGTTTCTCAATCCCGAACAGTCCGCCGCCACCACCGCCGTCATGCTCCTGGCCGCCGCCCTCAAACGCGGGCTGCGCACCATCGTCTACACCCAGTCGCGCAAGATGACGGAACTGATCAGCCTGTGGATCAAGGAGAAAGCCGGCCCCTACGCCTCCCGGGTGTCGGCCTACCGTTCGGGTTTCCTGCCCGAGGAACGCCGCGACATCGAGGCGGCCATGGCCTCGGGCCGGCTCCTGGGCGTGGTCTCCACCTCGGCCCTGGAACTGGGCATCGACATCGGGGGGCTGGACCTGTGCATCCTGTGCGGCTACCCGGGCTCGGTCATGTCGGCCTGGCAGCGCGGCGGCCGGGTCGGCCGGGCCGGGCGCGAATCCGCCGTGGTGCTCATCGCCGGCGAGGACGCCCTGGATCAGTATTTCATGCGCCATCCGGCCGAATTCTTCGACCGCCCGCCGGAATCGGCCGTGATCAATCCGGCCAACCCGGCCATCGCCGCCAAACACCTGGAATGCGCCGCCGCCGAGCTGCCCATCGAACTGACCGATCCGCTCCTGGCCGAGGCCGGCATCCGGGCCGAGGCCGAACGCCTGGAAGACAAGGGCTTGCTGCTGCGCGACCGCGAGGGCACGCGCTACTTCGCCGCCCGCAAACGCCCCCACCGCGACGTCAACCTGCGCGGCTCGGGGGGCCAGTTCACCATCGAGGCCGGCGGCGCGGTCATCGGCCAGATCGACGAAATGCGCGCCTACCGCGAAACCCATCCCGGCGCGGTCTACATCCACCGGGGCGTCTCCTATCTCGTCGAATCCCTGGACATCCCCGAACGCCGGGTGGTGGTCGCCCAGGGAACCGTGGACTATTACACCCGGGCGCGCGGCCAAAAAACCACCGAAATTCTCGACGTGCTGGGCGAAAAAACCGTCAACGGCGTGCCGGTCTTCCTCGGCCGCCTCAAGGTCACCGAAACCGTCACCGGCTACGAGCGCCGCCGGGCCAGGGGCGGCCAGCTCCTGTCCATCGTGCCGCTGGACCTGCCGCCCATGGTCTTCGAGACCGAAGGCTTCTGGTGGGTCATCCCCCAGGACGTCCAGGCCGAACTCGACAAACGGCTGTTCCATTTCATGGGGGCCATCCACGCCATGGAACACGCCATGATCGGCATCCTGCCGCTACTCGTCCTCACCGACCGCAACGACCTCGGCGGCATCTCCACGCCCCTGCATCCCCAGGTCGGCCGGGCCTGCGTGTTCGTCTACGACGGCGCGCCAGGCGGCGTGGGGCTGACCCGCCTGGCCTTTGCCAAGGCCGATGAGGCCCTGTCCCGGACGCTGGCCGCCGTGGCCGGCTGTCCCTGCGAAACCGGCTGTCCGTCCTGCGTCCATTCCCCCAAATGCGGCTCCGGCAACCGCCCCATCGACAAGGTGGCCGCCCGCTATCTCCTGGAGCTGCTCATGTCCGGCAAACTCCCCGAAACCGATCCCTGCCGCCCCGAAGGCCTGATCTCCAACGAACCACCGCAACCCGGCGACCCCCAAGCCTCCCCCAACCCCAAGGCCGCCGTGACGAAAAAATCCCCGGGCCGTTACGGCGTGCTGGACGTCGAAACCCGCCGGGCCGCCGCCGACGTGGGCGGCTGGGGCAACGCCCACAAGATGGGCGTGTCCGTGGCCGTGCTCTACGACTCGGGCCTGGACGACTGCATCACCTACGCCCAGGAGGAACTGCCGGCCCTCTACGAAGCCCTGGCCCGCCTCGACCTCATCGTAGGTTTCAATATCCTGCGCTTCGACTACAAGGTGCTGGCCGGCGCGTCGCCCTTGGACCACCGCAAGCTGCCCACCCTGGACATCCTGGAGCGCGTCCACGCCCGCCTGGGCTACCGCCTGTCCCTGGACGGCCTGGCCAAGGCCACCCTTGGCACGCAAAAATCGGCCAGCGGCCTGGAAGCCCTGGCCTGGTGGAAGGAAGGACGCATCGACGAGATCGCCGCCTACTGCAAAAAGGACGTGCTCGTCACCCGCGACCTCTACACCTTCGGCCGAGACAACGGCTATTTGCTGTTCAGCAATAAGGCCGGAAAGATTGTACGGTTGCCCGTGGAGTGGGCATAGAGCGTAGAGGAAAAAGAGAAGAGGAAGATGCCTCCGGCGGCCGGGGGCCTGAGGCCCCCGGACCCCCCGAATGAAGAAAAGGGGGGGGGCGGCTTCGCCGCATGGACGTGGCTTGCTTTCTCTTCGCGAAGCCTTCCTGTTTGGGGAGCGCTTTTTCCTGGGGATTTTCAGGCTCCGCCTGAAAATCCCCAGGAAAAAGCGCTCCCCAGACTGGGAGGGTCCGGGAGGGGATTACCCCCTCCCGGCCGCCGGAGGCATTCACCCTCTTCCCTCTTCACGATATTTTGACGTATTCCGAGAAAATGATGCTGCGTATTGAAGGGTTGACCAAGACGTACGGTGTGAACGGGACGCCGGGGATGTGTGCCCTGGGCGGCGTGAGTTTCGACGTGCCCAGGGGGGCGTTCGTGTCGCTGGTCGGCCCGTCGGGCTGCGGCAAATCCACGCTTTTGCAGTGCGTGTGCGGGCTTATGCGCCCAACAAGCGGCCGGGTGACCCTGGGCGGCCGGGAGATCGTTTCGCCGCCGCCGGAGATGGCGCTCATTTTCCAGAACGCCGCCGCCTCGCTGTTTCCGTGGTTCACCATCAGCGGCAACATCCGCTTTGTCCTGCGTCGCGCGGCCGGAACCAAGGCCGAGAAAACCGACAAGGCCATGGAGGCCCTGCGTTCGGTGGGGCTGGCCGATTTCGCCGGCCACTATCCCTGGCAGCTTTCCGGCGGCATGCAGCAGCGCGCCGCCCTGGCCCGGGGGCTGGCCTACGGAGCCGACATCCTGCTCCTCGACGAACCCTTTGCCTCGGTGGACGCCCAGACCCGGGAGGAACTCGAAGACTTGCTGGCCGGTGTGGCCCTGGCCCAGGGCAAGACGGTGCTCTTTGTCACCCACGACATCGACGAGGCCGTGTACCTCTCCGACGCGGTGGTGGCCCTGACCCCGCCGCCGGCCCGGGTCGCGGCCGTGCTGCCCATCGACCTGCCCCGGCCCCGCGACCAGATCGCCAGCCGTGAACGCCGCGATTTCCTCGACGCCCGCAAAGCCATCCACGCGTTGCTGCGACATGAGTAAGAATAAGAAAAAGGCTCAGGAGGGGCGCTGCCCCTCCCGTACCCTCCTCGCCGGGGGGATCATCCCCCCGGACCCCCGAAATGGGGGACGGCGGCGTCCGCAAGCCTCCAACAAGACCGCAAGCCCTTGCGGCAGCCCGCCCCGTGGCCGCGCCTGACCCTACCCCCCCTATCGAGGGGGTCCGGGGGGGATCATCCCCCCCGGCGGGTGCAGGGCAGAGCCCTGCTTACATCGGCCTACTCTTCATCGTCTTTCTTCTGGCACTTTGGGAGTGCCTGGCCCGGGCGGGGGTGTTGGCGCCCGGGGCCGTGCCGCCGGCTTCGCGGGTGGCGGCGGCGCTGTGGGAGCTGGCGGCAAGCGGCGAGGTTTTCGCCGAGATCGGCCGCACGGCCGGCCGGGCGGTGGCCGGGTTCGCCTTGGGCGGATTGGCGGGCGTGCTCTTGGGCTTTGGCTGCGGCGTATTTCCGGGCTTTGGCCGGGCGGTGGGAACCACGGCGGAATTCTTGCGCCCCATGCCGTCTGTGGCGCTTATTCCCATCGGCATTTTGTTTCTTGGGCTGGGGTTTGGGCTGTGCGTGGCCGTTGCCGCCTTTGCCTGCTGTTGGCCGGCTTATGTGGCGGCCCGGGCCGGGGCCGGCGCGGCCGGGCCGGAGTTGCGCGACACGGCCCGGGCTTACGGACTGGGGCGCACCGAGAGCATTGTGTTCGTCCTGGCCCCGGCCGCGTTGCCGCAGATTTTCGCCGGGCTGCGCACGGGGCTGGCCGTGGCCGTGGCCGTGGCCGTGACCACGGAGATGGCGGCCGCGCCAAACGGCCTGGGCTCGTTTATCCTGGAAGCCTCCATGGCCGGCCGGCCGGAGCGGATGTATGCCGGCATCGTGGCCGTGGGTGCGCTTGGCGCGGCGCTTAACGCCCTGTTTCTGGCCTTGCGGCGGCGGACGCTTGTCTGGTTGCCGGGAACGGGGCGGCCATGAAGCGGTTGTCGGGCATCATCGTGTTGTGCGCCCTGGCCGGCGTCTGGGAGTGCGTCTCCCGGGCCGGACTGGTCTCGAAGCTCTATTTTCCGCCGGTCTCGACCATTGCCGCCGTGTTTTGGGAGCTGACGGTTTCGGGGACGCTGCCGGCCCAGGCCGGGGAGACGTTTGCCCGGGCCGTGGCCGGGCTCTTGGCCGCCCTGGTCCTGGCCGGGCCGTTGGGGCTGGGCATGGGCACGTCGCGCCGGTTGTCCGCGCTGCTGACGCCGGCCGTGGAGCTGGTGCGTCCCGTGCCGCCGCCGGCCGTCATTCCGGCGGCCATGCTGCTTTTGGGCATCGGCACGAGCATGAAGCTTTCGGTCATCGTCTTTGCCTGCTTTTTCCCCATCCTGGTTGGCGCGGTGGACGGCGCGCGCCATGTGGAGCCGGGCTTTCGGCTGACGGCGGCGGCTTACGGCCTGCGTCGCTCGCAGCTGCTTTTCGGCGTCATCCTGCCGGCGGCCGGGCCGAGTCTGGCGGCCGGGTTCCGCACGGCCGTGCCCATGGCGCTGATTGTGGCCGTGCTGTCCGAGATGGTGGGCGCGTCCAGCGGCATCGGGCATTACATCCTGCGGATGCAGCGCACCTTCGCCATCCCGGAGATGTACGCCGGCGTGGCCTGGCTCGGCATTTTGGGCCTGGGCTGCAATCTTGCCGTGGAGCGGGGGCTTTCGCGCCTACTGCGCTGGCACGAAGGCTGGAAAAGTGGTATGGGGCGCTGAGCAAACCCAGGAGGACGCCATGCCCATCGCCGCCCTTGCCGCCTTTGTCCTGTCGCTGTTCCTCGCCGTCCCGGCCCTGGCCGCCGATCCCGCGCCGCTGAAGGTCGGCTACATCCCGGTGGGCGACTGCCTGCAATACTACGTGGCCGAGGAAGAAGGCTATTTCGCGGCCGAAGGGCTGGCCGTGGCCGGCGCGGCCATGAAGGGCGGCGCGGTCATCGCCCCGGCCGTGGAAGGCGGCGAGCTGGGCATCGGCTGGTCCAACACCGTATCCATCATCCTGGCCCACGCCAAGGGCTTCGACTTCGCCTTCCTGGCCCCCGGGGCCGAGGGCGTGGCCGGAACCAACGACGTCCATGCCCTGCTCGTGCCGGCGGACTCCCCCATCACGTCCGTGGCCGGGCTGGCCGGCAAGACCGTGGCCGTAAACACCCTGGGCAACATCAACGAGGCGGCCATGCGCGCCCTGGCCCAGAAGGCCGGCATCGCCCCGGACGCCATCCGGCTGGTGGAGGTGCCCTTCCCGGACATGGCCGGAGCCATGGCCAAGGGTTCGGTCCAGGCGGCGCTGACCCTGGAACCTTTCGTCACCGACGCCGTGTCGCGCGGCGCGGCCAAGGTCCTCGACCCCTCGCCCCATGCCGCCTTCGGCAGCCCGTATCTCATCGGCGGCTGGTTCGCCAAAAAGGGCTGGATCAAGTCCCATCCGGCCGAGGCGGCGGCTTTTGCCCGGGCCGTGGCCAAGGCGGCGGCCTTTATCGACGCCAACCCGGAAAAGGCGCGGCAGATCCTCAGCCAGCGCACCAAGCTGGCCCCGGAGCTGGCCGCCAAAATCGTGCTGCCGCGCTTCCCCCAGAGCCTTGACCCCAAGGCCCTGGCCGGCGTCATCGACGTGTCGGCCCGGTTCGGGCTTCTGGCCAAGCCCTTCCCGGCAGCCGAGATCCTGGACGCGCCGGCCCAGTAGGCCGCACGCTTCGCGCCGCCTCGTCGGCAGCCAGCCCCTTGTCGTCAGACGCCCCGGGCGCGCCCCACGGCCCGCGCCCGGGGCGTCGATGCTTCGTCGTCACGCTTCTCCTCGCGCCAGTGACCCGAATATTCTTCGCCGACCTCCCCTCCGACAACGCCGCCGTCCAGCCTGGCAAAACCGGGGCCGCAAGACGTTTTCCACAGCCACGGCCCAGCCAAACGAACATTGTTCGCTGACCACCTGGGAAAAACCGCCGACGAAACGACGTCCAAACAGCCCATTTCCGAACGACCAACCGGAACCCACAGGGCCGAGTTGCCAAAACCGGCGAAAAGCCTTCCGAAAAGACCATCTCCACAATGGCGCTACCGCCCGTATTTGCTGGTTTTTATGCCGCCTAAGTACCGAATTTTATTTTTCACTTTACGATAGCCCATTTTGTCACTATGAAAAAACCCCCCTTAATGAGAATTCGATTATTCGGAGTAGACCATGTGCCGCTTATTCGCCCTCAGCAGCCGGGACCCCGTGTCCCCCATGCGCGCCATCGAGGCGCTCAATGTCATGAAGGAAGGGCACGACGGCTCGGGCGTCGGTCTTTTCCTCTCCGACCTCGGCGGCCCCTTCGGTGAAATGAAGGATGCGCCCATCCTCTCCGGAATCTTTACCGACGAAGGCTTAAAACGCCTCGACGCCTACATGGGAGAACGCGGGTTCGTCACCCGCAAGACTCTCGAACTTGATCCGCGCACCAAGCCGCCCCTGGGAACCCCCGTGCGCGGCTCCTATATCGCCCGGGCCTACGAGGCTCCGGCCGACCTCAAGGCCAAAAGCCAGGCCGAACGCGAGCTGGCCTACATGCTCATGCGCGTGGAACTGCGCCACATGGGCGAGGAAAAGGAAGACATCCGCGTCTTCTCGTTCTGGCCCGACACCATCATGGTCAAGGAAGTCGGCGACCCCATGGAGGTCGGCGAATACCTGGGCCTGGACCGCCCCGAACTGGCCTGCCGCCGCATCCTGGCCCAGGGCCGGCAGAACACCAACTACGCCATCAATCTCTACGCCTGCCATCCGTTCTTCCTGCAGGGCGTATGCACCATGACCAACGGCGAGAACACGGCCTTCGTGCCCATCCGCGAATACCTGCTCTCGCGTGGCTTCCCCGGCTACATGGGCTACCAGTCCGACTCGGAAGTCTTTGCCCACATCATGCACTTCACGCTCAATCGCCTCCAGCTTGGCATCGAATACTACAAGCACGTCATCACGCCGCTGTCCGACGCCGAGATGGCCGAGCATCCCGATCAGGCCCTTTTGGCCCGCATCAAGCAGACCTGCCGCAAGCTCATCATCGACGGCCCCAACTGCGTCATCGGCTGCCTGCCCGACAAGACCATGTTCATGGTCCAGGACCGCAAGAAGCTGCGGCCCGGCGTGGTCGGCGGCAAGCCCGGCATCTTCGCCTTCTCCTCGGAAATCTGCGGCCTCGACGCGGCCATCCCCGACCGCGACCAGCACGCCGATTTTCAACCCATGCACCTGGATACGGCCATCGTGCGTCCCCAATGCCAAGAGGTCACCATATGCAATCAACTGCAGTCATTACCCCGTCCACACTAAGCGTCAACGACCTGCCCTGGCAGATCGAGTGGGACAAGAACACCTGCACCCTGTGCGGGCGCTGCACGTCCGTTTGCCCGGTAAACGCCATCGAACTCGGCGTTCACCGCAAACGCACCGTCGAGGCCTTGCCGGGACTGCTCAAAAAGCCCACCAACAGCTATTCCATCTACCATGGCATCCGCCAGCGCACCGATCCGGCCTACCGCTGCATCGGCTGCGCCATGTGCAACATGGTCTGTCCCAATAACGCCATTGCCCCGCGCCTGCGTCCCGAGGCCACGACGCTGAAGTTCCACAACAACCGGGGCGGCGCGGCCCGCACCCGTGGCGGACGGCGCAACGACGGCGGCAGCCTGCTTGATCAGATCAAATTCATCCGCATCTCCATGCTCACCGACCCGGCCCTGGACGCCGGCCGCCACGAGTTCGAGCTGCGCACGCTCCTGGGTCGCATCCAGCCGCCCGAGGAAGGCTTGGCCGCCCTGGCCAACAACGGCTGGGTGCCGGCCGTGCGGGAAATCTACCCGCTCATGATCGGCTCCATGTCCTTTGGCGCGCTCTCCCCCAACATGTGGGAAGGCCTGGTCATGGGCGTGACGTACTTGAACGAAGAGCTGAACATGCCGGTGCGCATGTGCACCGGCGAGGGCGGCTGCCCGCCGCGTCTGCTGCGCTCGCGGTTCCTCAAGTACATGGTCCTGCAGATCGCCTCGGGCTACTTCGGCTGGGACGAGATCATCAAGGCCCTGCCGGACATGAAGGAAGACCCCTGCGCCATCGAGATCAAGTACGGCCAGGGAGCCAAGCCCGGCGACGGCGGCCTGCTCATGTGGTACAAGGTCAACAAGCTTATCGCCGCCATTCGCGGCGTGCCCCAGGGCGTGTCCCTGCCCAGCCCGCCGACCCACCAGACCCAGTACTCCATCGAGGAGTCCGTGGCCAAGATGATCCAGTCCATGTCCATGGCCTGGGGCTTCCGCGTGCCGGTCTATCCCAAGATCTCCGGCACCACGACCTCCACGGCGGTGCTCAACAACCTCGTGCGCAACCCCTACGCCGCCGGGCTGGCCATCGACGGCGAGGACGGCGGCACCGGCGCGGCCTACAACGTGTCCATGAACCACATGGGCCACCCCATCGCCACCAACCTGCGCGACTGCTACGACAACCTGGTCATCTCCGGCAAACAAAACGAGATTCCGCTCATCGCCGGCGGCGGCATCGGCAAGAACGGCAACCTGGCCGCCAACGCCGCTGCGCTGATCATGCTCGGGGCCAGCGCCGTGCAGTCCGGCAAATACATCATGCAGGCCGCCGCCGGCTGCGTCGGCTCCGAAGCCGACCGCTGCAACGTCTGCAACATCGGCGTGTGCCCCAAGGGCATCACCTCCCAGGACCCGCGCGTGTACCGCCGGCTTGATCCCGAAAAAGTGGCCGAACGGCTGGTCGACGTCTTCCTGTCCTTCGACACCGAACTGCGCAAGATCGTCGCGCCCCTTGGCCGGTCCACGTCCCTGCCCATCGGCATGTCCGACGGCCTGGGCATCAGCGACTACCACGTGGCCGAGCGCCTGAAGATCAAATACGTGGTTTAACCCGGGCGTCCTTTTACACGCACCAAGGCGGCACGAACATGGCACAGCAAACCGTCACCATACACGGCATAGAAAACGGACAACGCGTCCAGTCCCGCATCCTGGAGGAGCGCATCCAGCGCGCCGTCACCCAGGGCGCGCGCGACCTTATTGTTGAAGCCTTCGGCCAGCACGGCATCGGCGGCCGGTTGTGGGTCTCCCGCGAGGAGCCGATCAACGTGCGCATCACCGGCTCGCCCGGCCAGCGCACCGGCTCCATGGGCTTCCCCGGCACCCGCATCGACATCGACGGCTCGGTCTCCGACGACATCGGCTGGCTCAACGCCGGAGCCGACATCGTCGTACGCGGCAACGCCGGCAACGGCGCTTGCAACGCCATGGCCCAGGGCAAGGTCATGATCGCCGGCAACATCGGTTCGCGCGGCATGACCATGACCAAGCAGAACCCCAAGTACGCCGCGCCGGAACTCTTTGTCCTGGGCAGCGTCGGCGACTACTTCGCCGAATTCATGGCCGGCGGCACGGCCGTGGTCTGCGGCTTCGAACCGCAAAACCCGGACAACGTGCTCGGCTACCGCCCCTGCGTCGGCATGGTGGGCGGGCGCATCTTCTTCCGCGGCCCCCACAAAGGGTTTTCCCTGGCCGACGCCAAGCTCGTGGCCATCGACGACGCCACGTTTGGCTGGCTGACCGAGAACCTGGGGAAGTTCCTCGACGCCATCGGCCGGCCGGAACTGTTCGACACGCTGTCCAAGCGCGACGACTGGCAGCTCATCGCCGCCCGGTCGCCCTACGAAAAGACCGGCAAGACCCGCCGTCCCATGGGCGAATTCCGCGCCCAGGTCTGGGACGCGGAGCTGGGGCGCGGCGGGCTTATCGGCGACCTCGACGATTCCGACCGCAGCACCATCGGCCTTATCGTCACCGGCGAACTGCGCCGGTTCGTGCCGGTCTGGGAAAACAAGAAATACCTCGCCCCCTGCCAGGCCAGCTGTCCCACCGGCATCCCGGTGCAGGAGCGCTGGCAGCTCGTGCGCGACGGGCTCATGGACGAAGCCATGGACCTGGCGCTCGCCTACACGCCCTTCCCGGCCACGGTCTGCGGCTACCTGTGCCCCAACCTGTGCATGCAGGGCTGCACCCGCAATGTCGGCACGTTAAAGCCCCTGGACACGGCCATGCTCGGCAAGGCCAACGTCAAGGCCGGCAAGATGCCCAAGCTCCCGGAGCTGTCCGGCAAGCGCGTGGCCGTCATCGGCGGCGGCCCGGCCGGCATGTCGGTGGCCTGGCAACTGCGGCTGGCCGGCCATGAGGCCGTGATCTACGATCCGGCCGAGAAGCTCGGCGGCAAGATCACCTCGTCGATTCCGTCCAGCCGCATCCCGGCCGACGTGCTCGACGCCGAAATCGCCCGGGCCAGGGAAATCCTGCCCCACATCCAGACCCAAAAGGCCCTTTCGGCCGACGAGTTCGCCCAGATCGTCACGGACTACGACTACGTGGTGCTGGCCGTTGGCGCGAACAAGCCGCGCATGTTGCCGGTTCCGGGCAAGGAACTGGCCACCCCGGCGCTGACCTTCCTCAAGGCCGCCAAGAAGGGCGAGGGCAAGGTCGGCAAGCGCGTGGTCATCATCGGCGCGGGCAACGTGGGCTGCGACGTGGCCACCGAAGCCGCGCGCCTGGGGGCCGAGTCCATTACGCTCATCGACATCCAAAAGCCCGCCGCCTTTGGCAAGGAAAAGCACGACGCCGAGGAAGTCGGCGCGGTCTTCAAGTGGCCCTGCTTCACCAAGGAGATCACGCCCGAGGGTGTCATGCTCCAGTCGGGCGAGCTGATCCCGGCCGACACGGTGCTGCTGTCCGTGGGCGACGTGCCGGACATCGAGTTCCTAGGCGACACCATCGCCACGGAACGCGGCCATGTGAAGGTCAACAGCATCTTCCAGACGACCAACCCCAAGGTGTTCGCCATCGGCGACATCGTGAAGCCGGGCCTTTTAACCCAGGCCATCGGCATGGGCCGCGACGCGGCCCGGGCCATCGACGAGATCCTGACCGGCAAGCGTCCCTGCGAGGACACGCGCAAGATGATCGACTACAAGCGGGCCAAGCTTGAGTACTTCGATCCGCGCGTGCTGGAGTTTAATGATCTCGACTCCTGCGCCAGCCAGTGTTCGTCCTGCGGCGCCTGCCGCGACTGCGGCCTGTGCGAGACCTTGTGCCCGGTGGGGGCCATTTCCCGCCAGCAGAAGGAAGGCAAGGAGTTCGCCATGGTTTCGGACCCGGAGAAGTGCATCGGCTGCGGTTTCTGCGCCAACGCCTGCCCCTGCGGCGTCTGGAGCTGGGTGGAGAATACGCCGCTGACGACGTAGCGATGCGGGGGGAAGCCCCCGGCCCCGAGAGGGGCGAAGTGAATGAATAATGGACGGGCCGCCTCGGAAGAGGCGGTCCGTTTTTTAGATCGTTATTTCAGTCCAACAAGTTCTTTCCCGTACATCTTTACTACCATATTATCTCCGAACTTTTGATTTAAGTTGTCTACTATAGGCTGAATCAAAAGAAGCGCATTTTTCAGAACTTCGCGAAGGTATAAATTATTATCTCCAAATATTTCAGGATTAAATTGATACAGACTTTCTATAACAGTATCTTGATTGACAAATCCATGCTCATCAAAGCCTTTTCTCGCATTCCATACAGCCCACAAGCGATTGATGCATTTGCTTTTATATGGAACTAATTTCCAATGTTCTTCATCCATGAACTCCATAACGCTAGACATATAATCTGTGTATTTATGCAAATAGTAAGCTTGTATTCCGATTTCTTTGCAAAAATACCGCTCAAACCAAATGTCAATGTACTTTTTCTGTAGATCTTCAAAAGTCAAACACACAATATTTGTATTTTTTGTATACTCTAAAGCTCCAGCTTGAAATCCATTCTTTGAAATTATAAACCCAATATTAGCACCGGTTTCAGACATAACCGTCATAAACGAATGAACTACACTCTGATCGACCCTTTCGCTCCAATTTTTGCATTCCGAAATAATTTTTATGGGATGGTCACCAACTTTATCAACAGCAAATACATCAACGCACACCTTCCCACGGGGGGTCTCTATGGTATACTCTTGTTCTGCAAAATAGCCGATTTCTCGGAATATATTTCTAACACCTAGTTGCAGATCTCGCCAGTTTGTTGGCAAAGGATTTTCAACAAGATGAATGTAATCTCGCATAACTACAGCCTATATCTTCAAACATCGAAAATCAAGATCATTTATACCCAGGCATATATTGTTCAAATATCAGTACGTTACATCGAGTACTTATTAAGAGGATATCCGGCACGACTATTGCTTTGCATAAATCTTCCTGAACACGATAATTGCGCAGGCCAATTTCACAAAGGCAATGAAGGTAGATAAATAGTGGCAATATCTCGTTCGAATACCGCGAAAGCCTTTCAGCCAAGCGAATGTGCGCTCTACGACCCAGCGGCGAGCGGGATGAAGACCTTCTTGCTTCTCAATTTTTTCCTCCCCTCGGGAACGGATATGCGATTCAAACCCATATGAATACACTTCTTCATGTACACGTGGATAATCATAGCCCTTGTCCAGACATAAGTGATAGATATCGGTGCAAATATTAAACATGGAAATAAGATCACTATTATTTTCAATCGTTAAGCCAACCAGTCGACTGTCGTGAACATTTGCTCCAACGACAATGACCCCGAGGGGTGTCCCTTCTTGGTCGACATGCAAATGAATCTTTGTTCCAGAGCGTCCCCTGTCTGTTGGATTCGCTCCAAGGCCTTCAGCCGCTTCTTTTTTTTGTGCGAACAGGTGCCTGAATCAAAGAGCCGTCCATGGATTGCCAGGAAAAATGAAGACCTTGCTGAAGATGATAATTTTCCAGGCATATCTTCATCAATTGGTCAAATACTCCACGTCTCGCCCATCGGCGATAGTGCTCATGAATAGCGCTTTTTGATCCATAGCTCCTTGGGATCATACTCCACTGACATCCTGTTTTCAGACGGAAGATGATGCCGTTCATTATGTTCCGAGAGGAAATCGGAGCGCTTCCGCCAGAACGCTTTCGCTTAAACGGGTCAAGGAGCGGTTCTAATTGTGCCCATAACTCGTCCGGCAGTTCGGTAAAATCATACGGGGTACTCATGCCCAAGATTATTAAAGGAAATTAGATATTTAGCAATACCCGTGCCGGACATGCTCTAAGATGCGTTGCGCCGCATCAAGGAAGCCTTCGACCATGAGCAAAGCCAAACACGCCCTCTCCCAACTCATCGCCGACCTCGACGCCGGCATCGCACCGAAACCCATCCGGCGCACGACCTTGACGCCCCGCGAGGACGGCTCTTTCCTGCGCCGCGTCCTGGCTGGCGACGGCAGCGTCGTGGCCGAGGAAATCGTCACGCCCGGGCAGTCCAGCACCCTCCCCCATCCCGAAACCCTGCGCAACATCGCCGCGCCGTAACGCCCCCGCCACCCCCCCTCCCTATCCTGTCGCCCCGCCTCCACGCGCCCGCTCCCTCGCCGTCCAACGCTCCTCATTTCCCTATTCCGAAATCTGCAGCCGCATCGCCACCCTATTTCGCAACCCCCGCTCCTGCTCTTCACGCAGTATCGCCGCAATCGCCTGCGGCATGTCCGCCTCGCCGACAATGCCGAATCCCAGTTTCTCATAAAAGGGCCCATTCCAGGCTATATCCGAGAATGTCGTCAAATAGCATTCCGAAAATCCCTGCTCCCAAATGCGCCGCATGGCGTGGCGGATTAGCGCCCTCCCCAGGCCTTGCCGGCCGTGGTCAGGATGCACGTCCACCTGGGCCAGAAGGGCCATCCCATCGACCACTTGCACAAGGACATACCCAACAGGCGATCCACCGGCATCGACAGCCGCCCACAGCAGGCCCTGCGCTTGCGCGGCCAGCAGCACATCCATGGGCAGCTTATCCGACAAAATATGTTCCGGCAGGTAACCATCAGGAAAAATCTTCGCCGCCGCGAGTTCGATAGCGTTCAACAAGGGCAGATGGCGCGACTCGGCCGGGATGATGGCGTAGCCAACCTGTTCACTCGCGGATCTTTCGCTTTTCATGGCGCATCCTGCTCCCTGATCTCTGCATGAATGTAAGGGTCTGGGAGTTTCCTAAATCTATCGTACAGGGAGACAGCGATAACCAGACGCGGTCTTGGAGGTTGCCGAGGCAATCCAAAAAAGGGCGGTCGCCGCAGTCCGGCTCGGAGAGTACCCGGCTTGTGGACGGCCGGGAAGGCTCGCGCATCGGGCCGGTTCACCTAATGGAGCGGCTGAAAAGGAGCCATGGGAAACTCCCGACCTACCCGTTCTCCTTTCGACGCCGTCATTTCGACGACATGTCGACCCGCGCTTCCCCCCGCCCCAAAAGCCTCGCACTACCTCAAATTGCAAAGATATCACTGGCGTTCTTCTGCAGTTTTAGGCAATACACAAAACAATACCCTTATTAACGCCGTTCGTGTCGCGACAATTCCTCACGTGCACCCGGGGGCCGCCATGAAACTGTCCACGAAACTCATCTGCAGCTTTGCCGCCTTGCTCGTCATGCTCTGCGGGCTGGGCCTTTTTTCCCTCATGGAAATGAAGGCCATCAACAGCAACACCCATGAGCTGGCCACGAATTGGCTGCCTACCATCAAGACCATAGGCAAACTCACCAACCAGACGTCAGCCTTCAGACGCCTTGAGCTTGTCCATCTGCTGACCACCGACAAGGCAGCCATGGAGGGTTACGAGCGCCAGCTGGCCGACCTCAAAAAAGGCATCGATAAAAGCATTGAAACCTACAGGCCGCTCATGAGCGAACCTGAGGAACGCGAGAACTTCCCGAAATTCCTGGAAGCCTGGAACGCCTATTTGGGGCTGCACGAAAAGGCCATGGTCCTGTCGCGCGCCAACGACAACGTCGCCGCCGCCGCCATCGCTGCTGGAGACGCGGCCAAGAACATCCAGGCGGCCCAACGCTACCTCGACATCCTCATCGACGTGAACGACCAGGGCGGCGCGAAATCGGCGGCCGCCGCCGTTGCCGCCTATGACTCCGGGCGTGTCGTCGTGCTTTCCCTCATGGCCGCCGGCCTCGTCCTTGGCGGCATCCTGGCCCACTGGCTCATGCGCAACGTCCTCGGCCAACTCGGCCAGGACCCCGGCTACCTGGGCGAGGTCGCCTCGGCCGTGGCCGCCGGCAACCTGGACGTGCCGCTCAAGCCCGTGGAAGGCCAGGGCGGCGTCTACGGCGTATTCGTCACCATGATCGCCAACCTCAAGGCCAAGATCGCCGAGGCCGACCAGAAAACCGCCGAGGCAGCCAGCCAGGCCGACGCCGCCCGGGTCGCCACGGCCCAGGCCGAGGAAGCGGCCAACCAGGCCCGCAAGGCCCGGGCCGAAGGCATGCTCCAGGCGGCCGGAAGACTGGAAGGCGTGGCCGGCGTCCTGGGTTCGGCCTCCGACGACCTCACCGGCCAGATCAACCAGGCCCGAAGCGGCGCGCAAAGCCAGGCCGAGCGCGTGGGCGAGACGGCCACGGCCATGGAAGAGATGAACGCCACCGTGCTGGAAGTGGCCCGAAACGCCGGCCAGGCCGCCGATACCGCTGCCCAGGCGCGCGGCAAGGCCGAGGAAGGAGCCAGGGCCGTCTCCCGGGTGGCCGAGTTCCTCGTGCGCGTCAACGACAACGCCCGGCAATCCCGCACCGACATGGAAACCCTCGGCCATCAGGCCGAAAGCATCGGCGCGGTGCTCGGCGTCATCTCCGACATCGCCGACCAGACCAACCTGCTGGCGCTTAACGCCGCCATCGAGGCCGCCCGGGCCGGCGAGGCCGGGCGCGGCTTTGCCGTGGTCGCCGACGAGGTGCGCAAGCTGGCCGAAAAGACCATGACCGCCACCAAGGAAGTCGGCGACGCCATACGCGGCATCCAGGACGGCACCAAGAAGAACTACGACAACGTGGCCCAGGCCGTTTCCGCCGTGGAGGAAGCCGCCGGCCTGGCTTCCACCGCCGGCGGCACCCTGGGTGAGATCGTCAAGCTCGTCGATGCCGCCGCCGATCAGGTGCGCTCCATCGCCACCGCTTCCGAGCAGCAATCCGCCACCTCCGAAGAGATCAACCGCAGCGTGGAAGACGTCAGCCGCATCGCTTCCGAATCGGCCCAGGCCATGGACATGGCCGGCCGGGCCGTGGACGAACTGGCCGACCAGGCCCGCGAGCTGGCCGCGCTTATCGCCGAGATGCAGGCCGAAGGCGGCGGCACCCCAAGAGCCGCCAAGGCCGTGACCGGCCGGCGGCCGTCCCCATCCCTGCCCCCCGGCCGTCGGCCCAAGGCCCTGGCCTGATCCCCGCCGAGTCCTTGCCAACGGGCCGCCTGCCACGCGCCGGCGGCCCGTTTCGTTTGCGCCCCGGGTCCGGCCATGATAGCCAACACGGCGAAATCGACCCCCTTCGAGGTCCCATGCGAGCCGTCCGCGACGCCCTGGTGTGGTGCTACTGGCATCCCTTCAAGCGACTGATCCAGGCCCTGCCCCTGCCGCGCGCCCTGGCCCTGGCCCGGGGGCTGGGGAGCCTGCTTGGCCGCGCGCCCAACGCCCGGCTGCACGGCATGGCCGAGGCGGCCCGTCTCGTTCCCGGCGTTCCGGCCGATCCGGCCGCCCGCCTGGCCCTGGCCCGGGAGGCCTTGCGCCAGTTCTGCCAGACCGATCTCGAAGTGCTCTACTTCCCCAGGCTCACCCCGGCCATAACGGCCGCCCACGTGCGCATAGAAGGCCGCCAGCGTCTGGACGCCGCCCTGGCCCAGGGACGCGGCGTCATGCTGGCGTTTGGCCACTACGGGGCCAATCAGATGGTCATGCCCGCCGTGGGCCACGCCGGCTACCGCATGTGCCAGCTCTCAGCCCCGGCCACGACGCTCAATGATAAACTGCCCGAGGCCCGAAGCGCGGCCGTGCGCCGCACCCGCGAGCTGCGCTGGGCCCACGAACAGACCCTGCCCGTGACCCATATCGACGTTTTCGGCAGCCTCAAGGGCGCGTTCACCTGCCTGCGCGGCGGCCATGTCCTGGGCGTGGCCATGGACGGCGGCGGCGGCGAGAAACGCGCAGCCGTGCCGTTTCTGGGCCGCCAGGCCCTTTTCTCCCTGGGGCCGATGCTGCTCGCCGCCAAAACCGGCTGCGCCGTGCTTCCCTGCTTCATGGAGCGCGCCCCGTCCGGCAGCCTCACCCTGCGCATCGAGGAGCCGCTGCCTTTGGTCGCGCCCGGGGATTCCGGCGCGTCGGCCGAGGACGCGGCCCGGGCCAATACCGCCGCCTTTGCCGCAAGACTTTCCGCCGCCGTCATGGTCAATCCCAGCCACTACCTCTACTTCCTGGCCTTCCGGCAACACATGGCCGCAGCCGGCCATGAGCCTTTTTTCCTGGAATAAAACGCCGTAGCCGGGTTATGACGGCCTTGCCGCCGGACAACCTCCGGCGGCCCATCCGACCGCCAAGGACCGACACCCATGGACCACGCCCTGCTCGATCTGCCCCTTGATGACAAAATCGCCCTGTCCAAGCGCGTGCTGGCCGGGGCCATGGACCGCTTCGGCCACACCTTCTGGATCGCCTGGACCGGAGCCAAGGACAGCACGCTGACTCTGTGGCTGGCCCGGGAACTGTGCCGCGAGACCGGCCGGACCATGCCGCGCGTGCTGACCATCGACGAAGGCGACCCGTTCCCGGAAATCCTCGATTTCCAAAAGCGCCTGACCGCCGACTGGGGCCTGGACGTCCATCTGGCCGCCAACCACGAGATCCTCGACCGCAAGCCGGCCATCGGCGACTACATCGACCTTTCCGGCCTGTCCCAGGCCGTGCGCGACGAAGCGGCCCGCACCGGATTTACCGGCCCCGGGTTCCCCTTTGACCCGGAATCGCCGCTGGGCAACCAGCTTATGAAAGTGCTGCCCATGAACACCTTTTTGCGCGAAAACGGCGTGGCCGCCCTGGCCACCGCCATCCGCTGGGACGAGCATCCGGCACGCGAAGGTGAGCTCTACGAAAGCCCACGCGAGGAGCCGCCCCATCTGCGCGTCCACCCCATCCTGCACATGCGCGAAGCCGACGTCTGGGCCATCACGCGCGGCCGCGGCCTGCCCCACTGCTCCCTCTACGCCAAGGGTTACCGCAGCCTCGGGACCCTTAGCGGCACCGTCCGCAAAAGCGACCTGCCGGCCTGGGAACAGGACCTGGACGACCGCAGCGGCGAACGGGCCGGGCGCGACCAGGACAAGGAAGACGCCATGGAACAGCTGCGCGCCCTGGGCTACATGTAACGCCGCCCTGCCGCTCCGTCCTTGCCAGACCGGGGCGGCGGGGCGATACTGCGCCCCAACATGACCCGAAACACCTTCGTCTCCCTGGCCGTGGCCGGCTGTTTGCTGGCCGCCGCCCTGTCGCTGGGCCACTGGCGCGAACCGCTTGTGGCGGCCGCCGCCCTGCCCATGTTGACCATGCTGCTTTTCCGTCGCCGCCCGGCCCCGAGCCCCGGCCCGGATGCGCCGTTTATCCGGGGCTGCCTCGTCTACGCCGTGCTGGCCGCCGGCCTGGCCGGCTGGGATGTGCTCATCCAGACGCGGCTGCCCGAACTCCTCTCGCCGCTTGCCGCCAACGCCCTGGAAGGCCGCGAAGCCCTCAAGGGCTGGCTGGTGGCCCGGGGAGCCGACATCTACCCCGGGGCCAGCCCGCCCTGGCCGCGCCTCGTCACGCTCTACCCGCCGCTTTTCTACCTCGCGGCGGCGGCGATGGCCCCTTTTGCCGCAGCGCCGCTTTTGGCCGGCAAACTGGCCGCCCTGGCCGGCGGAGCGGCCATCCTGCTCGCGCTCTTTTTCCTGGGCCGCCGGCTGGACGGCAAGACCTTGGGACCCCTTGGCGGCGCGTTGACCGGCCTTTTGGCGGCCCTTGCCGCCTTTGCCCAGCCGGAAATGGGCAACGCCTTTGTCTGCAAGCCCGACACCCTGGCCGTGGGCAGTCTGTTGCTGGCCGTGGCCGTGTTCGAGGCCGCCCGCGTACGCGGCAACACGCGGCTTTTCGCGCTAAGCGGCCTGCTTATGGCCCTGGCCTGCCTGGGCAAGCAGCAAATGTGGCCCCTGGCCGGGGCTTACGCCGCCTTGTTGTTCGTTTTTCGGCTGTCGCGGCAGGAGCGGCTCTATGCCCTGGCCGGGCTGGCCGGCGGCGGCGCGGTCCTGGGACTTCTCTGCCTGGCCTGGTTCGGCCCGGGAATCTGGGCGCAGACCGTGCTGTTTCCCAAGGCCATGACCGGCCTGGCCGCCGACAACAGCCACGGCGTGGCTTTGGCCCGCCTGCGCGACTTCGCCGCCGGCCACGGGCCGCTTCTGGCCGCTTACGCCGGCTGGCTGGCCCTGTGCGCCGTGCGGCGTCGCCTGCCACTGCCCGACGCCCTGCTGCTGGCCTTTGTCCCCTTTTTGTGGCGCACGCTCATGTGGGGCGGGGCGGACACCAACCACTTGCTGCTGCCCGCGACCATTTGCGCCCTGGGCGCGGCCCGGCTGGCCGGATATCTGGCCGGGCGCGGCCCAGTGGCCCGGGGGCTGGCCGCCCTGACCCTGGCCGGCTGCGTGCCGTCCTTCATCACCCTGCACGCCCCATCTGCCGTCACGTTTGTCCCACGCCAGCAAGCCGTGGCCGAAGCCGACGCCGCCCGGACCATCGTATCCGACATCCAAGGGCCGCTGCTGGCCGACGCCGAAGGGGCGTTCCTTTTCGCCGGGACCCCGGCCTACGGCAAACTGTGGCTGTATGACGCTTTCGAAACTGATATGTATGACAGACTGGGGCTTGCGCCCATGGCCAATTCGCCCATGGCGGCGGCGGTGCGCGGCCGGCTGGCCGCCCGGTTCGTGGATTCCAGGGCCTTTGTCAGCCGCAAGCTGCTGGGTCTCGTCGGGCTGTATTACGAACCCGCCGAGTCCGCCGGGCTGTACACGTTCTACCGCCCCCGACCCGATACCGGGCTTATCGCCATGCCGGCTGCCGACCGGGTGGAGCGGACCGACGGCGGCTACACCGCGGCCGTGACCGAAGCCCGGGGCGTGCGTCAGTGGGGCAGCTACATCCAGGCCGAGGATCCGGCCCTGGGCATGACCCTGGCTTACGGTGTGACCGGTCCGGCGGCGGCGGCCGGGTCGGTGTCGTATTGTCCGCGCTTGACCGGGCCGGACCAGACGCTGACGGTGACGGCGGTGGCGGCCGACGGGCGTGAGCTTGGCCGGGCCGTGCACAGGCAGGGGTATTTTCCCGAGCGCGGGGAGGGCTTTGACAACCGGACGCGGCTGACGTTCCCGGTCGGCGGCGAGGGGTTTGCCGTGCGGTTTACGGCCACGGGCGGGGGGCAGCTGTGGCTGGACGCCGACAACCCGCTGGTGATCGGGGCCACAGCGGCGGACGCGGGAAAGCCGTAAGTTGCAGCGCGATGGCGTTGGACGCAAAAAGGGGTTGCCGAGGCAACCCCTGAAAAAACCAGAACCAAATTTTATTATATCGCCAGCCAGAAGAGGGAGTCGGAAGAGCGGCCGGCGGCCTCATTGCTGAAGCCGGGCGTTGCCGTGGTCGGTGTTTGCTTTGCCGACAACGACCCCGAACGCCGGACATAACCTCTTAAAAATCCAGAACCAACTTTTTTCTTTCCACTCGACAGAAAAGCCGTCGGAAGAACGGCGCATAGCCCTCTTCTGCCGAACGAACATTCGCTTCGTCGCCTACGTTCGTCACCAGCGTCCCCAGTCAACCCCCTTTCGGGGGGTCCGGGGGCCTCAGGCCCCCGGCCGCCGGAGGCATCTTCTCTTCTATTCCTCGCCCTCTCCCTCGTCCTTCTTGCCGCCCACGGCGCGTTTGTAGCGGCAGCTTTTGCTGGGGCAGGTGATGAGTTCGCCGTCGCGGGTCTTTTTGCGCACGAGGATCTTGGAGTCGCATTGGGGGCAGGGTTCGTTAATGGGCCAGTCCCAGACGGCGAAATCGCACTGGGGGTAGGCGTCGCAGGCGTAGAACACCTTGCCGCGCTTGGAGCTTTTTTCGACCAGCGTGCCGGAGCAGCCCTCCTTGGGGCAGGGGACGCCGGTGGACAGCGGCTTGGTGTATTTGCAGTCCGGCCAGCCGGTGCAGGCGATGAACCGGCTGCCGGTGCGGGACTTCTTGACCACCAGATCCTTGCCGCAGGTGGGGCAGGCCCCCACCGAGGCGACTTCCTCGGCCTTGCGTTCACGGGGAATCACCGCCCCGTCCGGGGCGCGGTCGAATTCCTTGGTGTTCTTGCAGTCGGGGTAGCCCGAGCAGCCCAGGAACTCGCCGGCCTTGCCGAAGCGGATGACCATGGGCTTGCCGCACAGCTCGCACTTGACGTCGGTTTCCTTGCCGGCCTTGACCTTGGCCATGTCCTTGGCCGCCTTGGCCAGGGTCGGATTGAAGTCCTCGGTGAAGTCCTTGAGCAGGTTGACCCAGTCGGTGCGGCCGTCGGCCACGGCGTCGAGAGCCTCTTCCATGCCGGCGGTGAACCCGACGTCCATGATCTTGACGAAGTGTTCGGCCAGCAGGTCCGAGACGGTTTCGCCGAGTTCGGAGGGCACGAAGTGCTTTTCCTCCAGCCGGGCGTAGTCGCGGTCGATGAGCGTGGAAATGATGGCGGCGTAGGTGGAGGGCCGGCCGATGCCTTTTTCCTCCAGCTCGCGCACCAGCGACGCTTCGGTGTAGCGCGGCGGCGGCTGGGTGAACTTCTGTTCCTTCTTGAGTTCCAAAAGCGTCAGTTCCTGGCCCTTGTCGAGCTTGGGCAGGGACTTGGCCTCGTCGCCAGCCTCCTGGCCGTAGACCTTGAGGTAGCCGGGGAAAATCAGGCGCTGGCCCTTGGCCTTGAAGAGTCCCGGACCGGCCGTGACGTCCACGGCCGTGTCCCAGAACCTGGCCTCGGCCATCTGGGAGGCGACAAAGCGTTCCCAGATGAGCTTATACAGCGAAAAGAGGTCCTTGGGCAAAAGCGTCTTGACGTCGGCCGGGGTGATGCGGACATCGATGGGCCGGATGGCTTCGTGGGCGTCCTGAGCGCCGGCCTTGGAGCGAAAATGGCGGGCCTTTTCCGGGTAGTAGTCCGGCCCCAGGGCCTCGGTGATGTATTCCCGGGCGGCGTCGCGGGCCTCGTCGGCGATGCGCGTGGAGTCGGTACGCATGTAGGTGATAAGGGCCACCGTGCCGCTGTCGCCGAGTTCCAGGCCCTCGTAGAGCTTCTGGGCCGCGCCCATGGTGCGCTTGGCCGAATAGCCCAGGCGCTGGTTGGCGGCCTGCTGCAGGGTCGAGGTGATAAAGGGCGGCGGCGGGGATTTCTTGCGTTCCTTTTCCGTCACGGCCGTGACGACGAAGGGCTGGCCGGTGATGGCCGCCTCGGCGGCGGCGGCGGCCTCGGCGCTACCGATTTCGAGCTTTTTGCCCTGGTACTTGGCCAGCTCGGCCTCGAACTCCGGGGGCGAGTCGGCGGCCAGGCGCGCCTTGAAATTCCAGTATTCCACCGGCACGAAGGCCCGGCGTTCCTTTTCGCGGTCCACGACCAGGCGCAGGGCCACGGACTGGACGCGGCCGGCCGAGATGCCGCTTTTGACCTTCTGCCACAGGATGGGCGAAACCTTGTACCCCACCAGCCGGTCCAGGATGCGCCGGGCCTGCTGGGAGAGAAAAAGCTTTTCGTTGATGTCGCGGGGATGGGAAAGCGCCTCGCGCACGGCTTTGGCCGTGATCTCGTTGAACTGGATGCGGTGCACGGGCACGCCCGCTTCCTGGACGATCTGGGCTACGTGCCAGGCAATGGCTTCGCCTTCGCGGTCGGGGTCGGGGGCGAGATAGATGGTCGAAGCCGAGGCAGCGGCTTCCTTCAGTTTGGAAACCACCTTCTGCTTGCCCGGAATGATTTGATATTGCGGCGCGAAGTCGTCTTTTTCATCCACACCCAATTTTTTGGAGGGAAGATCGCGCACATGACCGACGGAAGCTTCCACGGCGTAGGCGTTGCCGAGAAACTTCTTGATGGTCTTTACCTTGGCCGGCGACTCGACGATGATAAGGTCCTTTCCCATGGCAGGCGTGCTATAGCCAGCCCGAGGGGGCAAGGCAAGGGTTGCCGTTTGCCCCGGGCCGCGATACTTGCCTATGAGGTTTTCGCGTATGACTTTTTAATAATGATGCACGGCGACGAAATGCTCGTCCGCCTCGGAGCCTTCCTTGGAAAACGTTTCCCGCTTCGGCCACGTGGTCATGCTCGGCCCCACCAACGCCGGCAAATCCACCTTGCTTAACCGCCTCATCGGCCAGAAAATTTCCATCGTCTCGCCCAAGCCGCAGACCACCCGCAACTCGATCAGCGGCATCATCACCCAGGGCGACCTCCAGGCCGTGTTCCTGGACACCCCGGGCCTGCACCGCCAAAAGCGCGGCATCGCCCCGCTTTTATTGCGTTCGGCCTACGCCGCCCTGGGCCAGGCCGACGTGGTGCTGCTCATTCTCGACGCGGCCCAGTACGCCCGCCGCCTGGACGGCCTGGCCCCGGACCTGCGCCCCATCGTCAAGGCCGTGGGCGACGGCCGGCTGCCGGTGCTCATTGCCCTGAACAAGGCCGATGTGGTGCGCGAAAAGGCCCGGCTGCTGCCGGTTTTGGCCGCCGTGTCCGAAGCCTTGCCGGCGGCCGAGCTCTTTCCCATAAGCGCGCTGACCGGCCTTGGCGTGGACGACCTCCTGACCGCGTTGATGTCCCGGCTGCCCGAGGGCGCGCACCAGTTCGACCCGGACGAGGTGTCCACGGCCCCGGTGCGATTTCTTGCCGCCGAAATCGTGCGCGAGAAGCTCTTTTTGGCCCTTGGCGAGGAACTGCCCTATTCCACCGCCGTCACCATCGAGGACTGGGATGAGCGGTCCAAGCCCGGGCTGACGAAAATCCGCGCCGCCATCCATGTGGCGAGGGAAAGCCACAAGCCCATGGTCATCGGCAAGGGCGGTGAGCGCTTAAAGGACGTGGGCCAGAAAGCCCGGGCCGACATCGAGGAGATGCTGGGCGGCCAGGTCTTTTTGGAGCTGTGGGTCAAGGTGCGGCCGGACTGGACCGACGACCGGGCCTTTTTGCGCGATCTGGGCCTTGGCCAGTAGCTTTTAGCCAGGAGCGGGATCGTGGGCGGGGAAACGGCGAAAACGCGCTTGACGGGCGTTTTGGAGCGCATAGGCGCGGCCTGCCGGGCTTGCGGCCGCGACCCGTCGGCGGTGACGCTGGTGGCGGTGTCGAAATTCCACGACGCCTCGGCCGTGGCCGAGCTGGCCGCCTGGGGCCAGACCATCTTCGGGGAATCCTACATCCAGGAGGCCCTGCCCAAGATCGAGGCCGCGCCGGCCGGGCTGTCCTGGCATTTCATCGGCCATCTCCAGCGCAACAAGGCCAAGCTGGCCGTGGGCCGCTTCGACCTGATCCACACGGTGGACAACGTCGAGCTGGCGCATATATTGCAAAAAAGAGCGGCGGCCCAACAGCTGACCCAGGCCGTGTGCCTGCAGGTCAACGTGGCCGGGGAGGCGCAAAAGTCCGGCATGGCGCCGGGCGGCCTGGACGCCCTGGCCGAGGCCGTGGCCGCGTGCCCGAACCTGCGCCTCGACGGGCTCATGGTCATTCCGCCGGTCTTCGACGACCCCGAAGGGGCGCGGCCGGCCTTTGCCCGGCTGCGGGAGTTGCGCGACGCGTTGGCGTCCCGCCTTGGCCGGCCGCTGCCGGTGCTTTCCATGGGCATGAGCGGCGACCTGGAAGCGGCCGTGACGGAAGGGGCCACCCACGTACGGGTTGGCACGGACTTGTTCGGCCCGAGAATCTGATGAGCGGAGGGAGCCATGGCTGATCCAGCGCCCGAAGAACAACCGAAAAAGAAAAAATCCGGCCTCATCAAGTATATCATCCTGGTGGTGCTGCTGCTGGTCCTGGGCGGCGGCGGCTACTTCGCCTATCTGACCTTTTTCGCGGCCAAGCCGCCGGCAGCCGCACCCCCGGCCGAAGGGGCCGCGCCGGCCGAAGCGCCCAAGGCCGACGCCCACGCCGAGGCCAAACCGGCCGAGAAAAAGGCCGAGGGCGGCCACGGCGAAGCCAAAAGCGACGCCAAGGGCGGCGGCGGACACGGCGGCGGCAAGGACAAGGCCGCCTCCAACAACGTGGCCCTGCCCCCCTTTGTGGTCAATCTGGCCGACCCCAACGCCCGGCGCTACCTCAAGGTGGTGCTCGAGGTGGAAGTGACCAGCAACCCGGAACTGCTCGAAGACAACAAGGCCAAGATCCGCGACGCCCTGCTCATGCTCCTGTCCTCCAAGACCTCCCAGGACCTGAGCACCCTGGAAGGCAAGATCCTGCTGCGAAAGGAAATCGTGGACCGCCTCAACCAGGCCATCGGCCAGCCCAAGGTCTCCCGGGTCTATTTCACGGATTTCGTCATCCAATAAACGCCGCGCCGCCGCGAGGTTACACCATGACTCCCGACGACATCGACCAGGACAAACTCGCCGCCGAATGGGCCGCCGCCCTGGATGACCAGGACGAAAAACCGGCCTCCCAAAACGACATCGACGCGCTTTTTGACCAGCCGTCCGGGGGCGGCGGCGGCGGCGGCGACGACGCCCTGGCCGCCGAATGGGCCGCCGCCCTGGCCGACGAGGAGGAAACCTCCATCAAGCGCGAACGCGACCAGGAAGCCCTGTCGCGCCAAAGCGCCAAGGCCAAGTTCAAGGACATGACCCCCGAAGCCAAGGCCCAGCGGCCGGACAACATCCGCCGCGACCTCGACTTCATCCTGGACATTCCGCTGGACGTTTCGGCCGAACTGGGACGCACCAAGCTGCTCATCAACGAACTCCTGCAACTCGGCCAAGGCTCGGTCATCGAACTCAACAAGCTGGCCGGCGAACCGCTGGAAATCTACGTCAACGGCAAACTCGTGGCCCGGGGTGAAGCCGTGGTCATCAATGAAAAATTCGGCGTGCGCTTAACCGACATCATCAGCCCCATCGAACGGGTGAAGCAGCTTGCCTGATCCAGCCGCCGCCCCCCTGCCCGCCGTCGAGTACGGCCTCACCGGCGTGGCCCTCAAAATGGGCCTGACCCTGGCCGTGCTGCTCGGGGTCATCTTCGCCGCCTTCTGGCTGCTGAAACGCTACGGCCCCAAGATCGGCCTGGGACCGGGCGGTCGGGGCGGAAGCCTGCGCCTCATGGACCATCTTCCGGTCGGACCCAAGAAATCCGTGGTGGTGGTGCGGTTCTTGAATAAAGACTTGGTGCTCGGAGTCACCGACCATTCCATCACCCGTCTCGCCGAGGTCGATCATGCCGCAAACGCCGATTTCGCCGACGCCCTGGCCGCCAAGACGGTCCAGCCCGATGACGCGCCCTAGCCACTTGTTGGCCCTAGCGTTTTTCGGGGCGCTGTTGGCCCTCCCGACCCTGGCCCTGGCCCAGGACGCGCCGTCGCTGACGCTCTCCCTGGCCGCCGGACAGACCTCGCCCGAACGCGTCTCCACCCTGCTCGAAATCCTGTTCGCCCTGACCGTCCTGTCCCTGGCCCCGTCGTTCGTGCTGACCGTCACCTCGTTTACCCGCATCATCGTGGTGTTTTCGTTTTTGCGCCAGGCCATGGGCGTGCAGCAGGTGCCGCCCACGCAAATCCTGGCCAGCCTCGCCATTTTTCTGACGGCCGTCATCATGTACCCCACCGGCAAGGCGATAAACGACAACGCCCTGCAACCCTACATGAACGAGGAAATCGGCTTCACCGAGGCCCTCAAAAAAGCCGAAGCGCCGCTGCGCGAATTCCTCTTCAAACACACCCGCGAAAAAGACCTGTCCGTCTTCTACACCATCACCAAGATGGAACGCCCCAAAGACAAAGGCGAAGTGCCCACCATCATGCTGGCCGCCGGGTTCATGATCAGCGAGCTCAAGACCGCGTTTACCATCGGCTTTCTCATCTATATCCCGTTTCTCATCCTCGACATGGTCATCTCGTCCATCCTGCTGGCCATGGGCATGATGATGCTGCCGCCGGCCACCATCGCCATGCCGTTCAAACTGCTGCTGTTCGTGCTCGTGGATGGTTGGGGTTTGATCGTGGCTTCGCTGGTCAACTCGTTTACGACGACGTGAGCAGGGAAGAGCGTGAAGAGATGAGAAGAGGAGAGAGGATGCCTCCGGCGGCCAAAGGGGCTGAGCCCCTTTGGAAACCCCGACTGAAGAAAGGGCATTGCCGCCGCGTTCGGCGGCATTACTTGAAACGAGATGCTGCAGTGCGCTGAAGCGCGCCGCACAAGCCATAAGGAGCACCCGCCATGACCACGGATATGGTTGTCGCCCTGTCGCGCCAGGCCATCGAGCTGGCGCTGTTCCTGGCCCTGCCCATGCTCGGGGTGAGCCTGGTCGTCGGCGTGTTCGTCTCGGTGCTCCAGGCGGCCACCCAGATTCAGGAAATGACCCTCACCTTCGTGCCGAAGATCCTGTCCATGTTCATCGCGCTGCTCTTGGCCTTTCCCTGGATGATGGACAAGATGCTCAATTTTACGCGGGAGCTTTTCATGAATATCCCGACGTATTTGCGCTGACGCGGGTTTTCTTCAGGGCGGCGCACCGCCCGGTGCGATTGACTGTCTCCCGGCTACGCCGTAATCCCTGAGATGGCCGCATGTGGGGAGGTTTTCCGCTCCTGAAAGGGGAAATGGAGGCCTCTCACTTCCTTGTGGCCTTTTCTTTTGCCTTTCCGTGATATTCCCTTGGCGCATCCCTCCGCCAAATCCACGCCCGCTGCCCTTCGCACCTTCTCGCCAAACGTCAGGGGCTAGCTCTCCGCCAAAGCAACGGCGTCTCCCGAAAAACCAGATGATTTCTTGAGTCATCCAGCCGACGAAAGAACCAAGCCCTACCCCACCCCCCTTTTTACCCTTTCTTCAGTCGGGGGGTCCGGGGGCCTCAGGCCCCCGGCCGCCGGAGGCATCCCCTCTTCTCCTCGTCCACCCTACCTGCCGAAAAACTCCCCCTTCGCTTTCACAAACGCCAAGGCAGCCTCGAAGGCTTCGGGGGTGTGGGGTTCGAAGGTGGCGGTGGGGGTGAGCTGGCGGGCGGCCAGGCCGGCGAAAATCGCTTCGAAGGGGATTTCGCCCTGGCCGGGGCCGAGGTGCTGGTCGAAGGAGCCGTCGTTGTCGTGGAGGTGCAGGTGCAGCAGATAGGGGGCCAGGGCGTCGAGCCAGGCGTCCAGGTTGTCGCGCTTTTTGCCTTCGGCGAAGCTGTACCAGTGGCCGACGTCGAAGCAGGCCCCGACGATTTCGGTTTCCTCGGCCGGCAGGCGTTCGCGCAGGGCGGCGATGGTCCCGGAAACGGTCTGGGGATCGGTCTCGTGGGTGTTTTCCAGGCACAGGGGCGGATGGCCGGGCCAGGCGGCCAGCACGGCCGCCCAGGTGTCGGCGCTACGCTGGGCCCAGTCGGGGAAGGAGCGGATGTAGAGGAAGCGGTCGTAGGCGGCGTGGCCGATCATGCGGCGCGGGGCGTAGATGGCGGCCGTTTCCATGGCCCCCAGCAGCCGGTCGCGGCTGGCGGCCCGGATGCGGGCGTCGGCGCTGCCGGGCTGGAGATCGAAAAAGGGCAGATGCACGGTGACGGGCACGCCGGCGTCGGCGAAAAGCCGGGCCAGTTCGCGGTGGAAGGCGGCGTCGGTGGCGTCGAGAAGCAACGGGTCCAGGCCCAGTTCGGCCGGCACGCCGTCCACCAGGTGGCGGTGCAGGAGCCTGGGTTCGCGCCGGGCCACCCGCAGATTGCAGTTCACGAAATAGCGCGACATGGCGGCTTAGTCCTTGGGCAGGGGGTAGACCTGGGCGAAGATGGGCTTGCCCGAGGGGTCGAGGATGACCAGGCGCAGGCCGTAGATGTCGCGCGGTTCAATCTTGGCCGGCAGCGGCAGGCTGGCGGCGATCTGCTTGAAGCGCTGGATCTGGAAGGACAGCTCGTCCTTGTCGGGTTTGAGCGGCCACAGCGTGCCGTCGTTGCCGACAAGGGACGCCTCGGCCTTGCCCACCAGCCCGGTCTGGGGCGTGACGTTGCTGAGGTCGAAGCCGAGGTTCAGGCGCTTGTTGTCGATTTTGAGCTTGAGATTGTCCACGCCGGCCTGGCTGGCGTCGACGCGGGCCAGGATCTTTGACAGATCGACCCGGTCCTTGGCGGCTTCGACGGCCGGCTGGGACGGTTCCTTGCGATCCTCGGACCGGACCTTGAACCAGTCGGGCTTGTCGGGATTGTAGGAACCAAGCAGGGTTTCGACTTCGGTGGCGTCCTTGGAGCGCAGGGTGCGCTCGATGTTCTCCAGGCGCATGAGGCTTTCGCCGGCCGCGTCGATCTCCTGGCGCAGGGCGGCGGTCCGGGCCGCGTCGTCACGGTTGCCCTGGTAGAGATGGTAGGCCACGGCCACGGCCGCGCCGAAGAGCAGCAACAAGGCCAAAGGCATGAGCACAAGGGTCCTGGCCAGCCAGACCGGCAGGCGGTAACGCCCCACCCCGGCCGCATCGCGCAAAATGAGAATGTCGATCCGGCCGCTGCCCGCCATTTACATCTTGCTCCATTTTTCTTCGACGATGGCGAATCCGTTACCCGAGGGAGCCAGATAGAGCGTCTTTTTGCCCCGGTCCGACCCGCCGTCGCGGCTTTCATAGTCTTGAATGAAGGTCACCACATAGCCGTCGCGGCGCGGGGTGATCTTGAGGTCGGAAAAAGCCACTTTCCTCGGGGCCTTGTCCTTCCATATATCGGCCTTGCGGGAGCGAATGGCCTCGCGGCCCTTGCTGTCGCCCTGGACGGCGTTATCGGCGTAGAAGGAGGCGTATTCGCCCACCCGGCCGCGTTCCCAGGCGGCCCGCCAGGCCTCGATCATGGCCGTGGCGGCGGCTTCCTTGCCGGCCTTGTCGGGCTTGTCGGCCTTGGCCGGATTGGCCGGTGCCTGGGCGGCCACGGGGGCAGCGGTCTGCGGCGCAGGGGCCGGTGCAACGGCCGGCGCGGGCGTTTCCACAGCTGGAGCCGGCCTGGCCGGTTCGGCCTTGGGCGCGGCGGCCACAGCCGGCGCTGCCGGTGCCGGAGCCAGGGCCAGGCCGATGGCGGGGCGCTGTTTGGACCAACGCTCCTTGGCGATGACCAGTTTGCCGCCGGCAGGGACCAGGGACAGGGTCTTGAAGCCGGCGCTTTCGCGGCCGCCGGACTTGCCCTGGTAGTCCATGGCGCAGACCACGGTGAAACCGTCGCCCTCGGACGCGGCAGACAGCACCTCCATGGTCACGCGGCTTGGCGGATGGCCCTGCCACAGCCCGGCCTTCTGGCGGCGGATGGCCTCCTTGCCCTTGAGGCTCCCCTGAACGGCGTTGTCGGCGTAATGGGCCAGATAGTCCTCGATGCGACCGCGTTCCCAGGCAGCGCGCCAGCTTTCCACGGCGGCGCGGATGGCGGCGGCCTGTTCAGGCGCGACCGACTGGGCGGCGGGCGCGGCCGGTTCCGGGGCCTTGGCCGCCGGGGCCGGAGCCTGGGCGGCCGGGGTAACAACCGGGGCCTGAGGAACAGTCGATTTTTCTGGAGCCTGGGCCACCTGAATCGGTGCGGCCGGGGCAGCGGGAACGGCAGGAGCGGCCGGGGCCGGCTGAGCCGCAGCCGGTGCGGCCGGCGGCGGCGGCACGACCTTGGCGGCGTCGGTGGCGAAAGGCGACACCCCGGGCTTGACCGGTCCGGTCTGGGCCACGTCGAGAATGGCATGGTCCTCGGGGGTGGGCGGCGCCTTGAGCGGCAGGGAATGGAAAGCTTTCTGGGCCACCTTCTCCATGGCCGCCTGATGGCTGTCCATGAGTTGTTTGGCTTGCGTTTCCTCTTCGCTGGGGGCGTCGGGTGGCGTGGTGACGGTCTCGGCCTCGTTGGCCAGGGCCTTGCCGGTCTTGGCGTTGGCGGCCAGCAGCGTGGGCGATTCCTCGTACTCCATGCCGATGATGCGGAAACGGTCGTCATTACCGCGCTGCCAGTACAGACGTTTGACGCCCTGGGAAACCAGGGTCGGCGAGCGGTAGACCTGGACGAAATAGGTGACCCAGTAGTCGGGACCGGGCAAGGCCCGAATGTCGGACAAGGTCACCTGAATCCAGGGCAGGGATTTGAACAGCCGTTCCTTCTGGGAGCGGAAGGCGGCGAAGGGCTGGCCTTCGGAGATGGCGAACTTCTCGGCGTCGTGGAAGCCGAAAAAGGCTTCGGAACGGTCGGCCCAGGCCTTGCCCCAGGCCTTGGTGGCCTCCACCACTTCCTTGGCCTCGGCCTTAAGGCGCGGGGCGTCGGCGGCAAGGCGCACCTCGTCGGCGATGATGACCGGCGTGCCCAGGGCCAGATCGCCATCCAGACGATGGAGATCCGGGGTGTTCAGCGCCACGCAGCCCTGGGTCACATAGGGGACAATGGAATTGCCCCGGCCGTGGATCCAGATGCCGTGGCCGGTCTTTTTGCGCACCACATCGGCCGGATTGGGGAAATTGAGCGGAAAGGCCAGGTCGCCGTAGAGCTCGTAATTGAGCCCCGAGGCCTTGCGCCGGACGATGAAGTAGACGCCCTCGGGGGTGCGCAGGTCGCCTTCCTTGAACTTGTCGCCAAGGAGCTGGCCGGTGGCGCAGGGCAGAAACTCGGCTACCCGCACCGGGCTTTGGCGCGAAAGCAGAAAAAAGGCCTGGGACTTCTTGTCCACGGCCACGGACAACTTGGGAAACCACTCCGTGTCCACCACGTCCGCCGTCCACTCCGCCGCCGCCGGACGGCACGGCAGCAGCAGCAGGACGGCGAGGACAAGGGCGTGGCCGAATCGTTTCATGCGTGCTCGCGTCAGGAGGCCGGTTGCTCTTTGGCGGCGGCGACCAGGGCCTCACGGGTGAAGATGGACAGCAGCGGAAAGCCCCGCTCGGCCAGACGCTGGCTGCCGCCTTCGTTGCGGTCAAGGACGGTGACCACGGCGCCGATGGTCAGTCCGGCGTCCTGGACTCGGTCAATGACGGTTAAAAGCGTGCCGCCGGTGGTCACCACGTCTTCCAGCAACGCGACCTTGTCGCCGGGCTGGAAGTTGGACAGCCCTTCCAGGAACTGGTTGGTGCCGTGGCCTTTGGAGGCCTTGCGCACGATAAACGCCGGCATGGGGCGATGGCGCAGAAACGAGGCCACGGACACGGCCGTGACGAGCGGATCGGCCCCCAGCGTCATGCCGCCGACGCCGACGATGTCGGCCGGCAGCAGGTCAAACAGCAGATTGCCGATGAGCCAGGCCCCTTCGGGGTGCAGGGCGGTCTGCTTGCAGTCGAAATAGTAGTCGCTCTTGCGCCCGGAGGTCAGGGTGATCTCTCCGGCGCGGTAGGATTTTTCCATGAGCAGGGCGGCCAGGCGGCCCCGCATGGCGGCGGCGTCAAGATTTTGCGGACAGGACATGGTTATCCCCATTGCGCCCGTTTGCTTTTGGCATACAAAAGCCGGACGTTTTTGAAAAGCGGTTCATTGTCAGCGCCCATCGCCTCCCCATGTTGGGGGTCCGGGGGCCTGAGGCCCCCGGCCGCCGGAGGCATCTTCTCTTCGTTATTACCCAAACACCCTGGAATAAATAAGGTCTTCGTGGGCGAGGTAGTAGGTCGGGTCGAACAGGGCGTCGAGGACGGCCGGCGCGAGCTTGGCGCTGATGGCCGGATCGGCCCGCACGGCGTCGGGGAAGGACTTGCGGCCTTCCCAGCAGGCCATGGCCACGCGCTGCACCAGCACGTAGGCTTCCTGGCGGTCCATGCCGGCCTCGATGAGGGCCAGCAGCACCCGCTGGGAGTAGAACAGCCCGAAGGAGCCCATGAGGTTGCGGGCCATGTTGTCCGGGTTGACCTTGAGGTTCTTCAGGATGTTGGTCAACCGGGCCAGGGTGTAGTCGGCCAGGATGGTGGAATCGGGCATGATGACGCGTTCCACCGACGAATGTGAGATGTCGCGCTCGTGCCACAGCGGCATGTTTTCCAGTGAGGCCAGGGCGTTGGTGCGGATCAGGCGCGAGAGGCCACAGAGGTTTTCGGCGGAAATCGGGTTTTTCTTGTGAGGCATGGCCGAGGAGCCTTTCTGGCCCTTGGCGAAGCCTTCCTCGGCTTCGAGGACTTCAGTGCGCTGGAGGTGGCGCAGCTCGGTGGACAGGCGCTCCACGCCGCCGGCAATGAGCGCCAGGGCAGTGAAAAAGGCGGCGTGCCGGTCGCGCTGGATGATCTGGGTGGAGATGGGATCGACTTGCAAGCCCATGATCTCCATGGCGATGGCTTCGACGCGGGGATCGAGGTGGGCGTAGCCGCCCACGGCCCCGGAAATCTTGCCCACGCGCACGCCGGCAAGGGCCGCGACGAAGCGTTCGCGGTGGCGGGAAAATTCGGCGTAAAACGACGCCATCTTCATGCCGAAGCTCAAGGGTTCGGCATGGATGCCGTGGGTGCGGCCGATCATGAGCTGGCCCTTGAAGCGCATGGCCAGGTCCTTGATGGCGGCCAACAACCCGTCGAGGTCGGCCAGGATCAGGTCGCCGGCCCGGCCAAGGAGCAGAGCGTTGGCCGTGTCCACGATGTCCGAGGAGGTGCAGCCCAGGTGAATGAACCGGGCCGAGGGGCCGACGCGCTCTTCCACGGCGGTGAGAAACGCGATGACGTCGTGGCGGGTGGTTTCCTCGATTTCGAGGATGCGGGCCACGTCGAAGCCGGCTTTTTCCCGGATGACGGCCATGTCGGCCTCGGGAACGCGGCCAAGCTTGGTCCAGGCCTCGCACACGGCCAGCTCGACTTCGAGCCAGGCGGCGAAACGGTTTTCCAGGGACCACAGGTCGCCCATGGCTTTGCGGGTATAGCGCTCGATCATGCGTGCTCCTTGGGCGTTTGGGCCTGGTCGTCATCCTCGGGGTTTTCTTCGGCGGACAGCGGCACGGACGGGTCCCGGGCGAGCTGGGGCACGTCCACGGGCGTTCCCTTGACGGTGTCGTTGCCGTCGCGCTTGAATGCGCCGGGGCGTCTTTGGACGTAGTCGGTGGCGTGAAAGCCGCTGCCCTTGAGGGCGAAGGCGGACAGGGAGACGATGCGCGGCGCGCTGCGGCCGCAGGCGGGGCAGGGAGCCTGTCCCGTGTCCACGGTGCGGCACAGTTCCTCGAACACCCGGCCGCAGGCGGGACACTCGAACTCATACAAGGGCATGTGCCCCTCCGGAAGTCGTGCAAAAAGCCGGGCAGGGATTGCCCCAACCCGGTTTTTGCGCGCTTTGCTGCGTCGTTACGTCGCGCAAACAGGCCGCGACGCCGCAAGGCCGCCCGGCTTTTTCCTCATTTCCAATAATACGCGCGATTATCAGAAAAATCAGGCCAGGGCCTGAAAGGCCAGACGGCCATGGCGCAGGGCGGCGGCAGTCGCGGATGGCGTCGGCCGGCGAGCCAACCAGGCAGGCAGCCGGCGACACCCGGAAATCGAAAGAATCGGCCGGCCGGAACTAGGCCTTCTTGGCGGCAATGGCCTGACGGACGCGCTCCTTGAGGCGTTCCTTGCGGCGCTTGCGGCGACGATCCAGTTCCTTGTGGCGCTCGTGCTTCTTATGCTTGGACATGGGAATTCCTCCTATCGGGTGAAAGAACCCGATGCGGTATATCAAGGCCGGGCGTTTGTAAAGACGCCCGGTCCGGTTTCACGGGGACGGACCCGCAATAATCCGGAAACGTTCTGTGCCGCGGCCGTCTCGCCGCGCCTTGCGGGAAGGTCGGGTCCGAGCCGGGACAACCCGGCAAGACGCGACCTCCCCGCAAGGGGGCGGCAAAGCCACGGGCCTATTCCGAGGGAATGGGCTCCACCGGCTCGGTCAGCAGGAACTTGCCCTGCTGGATTTTTTCCTTAAGCTTCTCGGCAACTTCCAGGGACATGGACAGGCTGGTCAAGGGCACGGCCTGGGTCTTTTTGCCGTTGACCATGATCTCGCCCGTGCGGCACTCGGCGTAGGTCACAAGCCCCAGGGACCGGCCCACGCCGTTGGGATAGTCGTGGCCATAGTCCTTTATGGGCATTTCGATGTCGGCGTCGGACACGCCGGTGAAAAAGGCCATGTCTTCATTGAGGATGGGAATGGGAATGCCGATGCCCATGGCCAGGGACACGCCGTAGCCCAGGATGGACACGGCCCGCACGTACCGGGGATTCATGCCCTTGAGGTCGCCCTTGACCATGAGCGTGCCCGAGGCGGAAATGGGGATGCCGCGCTCGTTGCGCTTGGGCTTGGGGTCGTGCTGGGTACCGGCCCCGATGACGTAGCCGACTCCGCCGCCCATGAAGATGCGCGTCCCCAGGCCGATGGTCTTCAAATAGGGGTCGTTGAAAAGCGGCGACAATTCGCCGGCGGTGGCGAAATTGGCGTTACGGGCGTTGGGCTTAAGCGGCCCCATGTAGGTATAGATGATGCGGCTGGTGAGGTTCACGGCCACATTGTAGTTCTGGTAGCAGTTGCGGGGATTTAAAAGCTGGGCGTACTTGAGGTCGGCCAGGGTCACATCCTTTTCCAGCTCCCGGCGCGGATAGCAGTCCGTGCCGTAGGATTCGCAGAAAAGGCGCACGGCCTTGCCCCGCAGCAGATCCTCGATGACGTGGGCCCCGCCGTACTTGAAGCGGCCGGGGTGGATCTTGTTTAAGGGATCTTCCTTGGGCAGTTCTGTGCAGCCGATGTAGGCGTCCACGGCGGCCAGGCCGGCGTGGGCCGGGACGTTGTTGAGGCGCACTTTCTGGGCCTTGAGGGTGGGCGGCTCCTGGCCGAAGTTGAACAGCATGCCCGAGGAGCACATGGGCGAGAAGGTGCCCGTGGTCACCACGTCCACTTCCTTGGCCGCCTTGACCTTGCCGAGACGCCGCACGGTCTCGACCATTTCGGCGGCGGTCAACACCACGGCCTTGCCTTGCTCGATGCGCCGATTGATTTCGGCGACAGTCTTCTTCACCTCATGGGTCATGCCAGAAATCTCCTCCTGCCGGGGATTCACGCCCGGCGGGGCCTTTTTTGGCCCATTTCAGCCGTCTTGGCAAC
>NC_012797.1 GCF_000010665.1 Solidesulfovibrio magneticus RS-1
CCACGGCACGGAGCAGACTCACACAGGGAGGCAAAAGCCCATGGGAATCATACTTGCCGTGTCCAATAACAAAGGGGGAGTCGGGAAATCCACCACCACGGCGAACCTGGCCCATGCCCTTTCCGCCCGCAAAAAACGTGTCCTGATCGTGGACGCCGACAGCCAATGCAACCTCACCAGCACCTTTCTGGGCAGCCCCTGGGGCGGCAACAGCCTGCTGGAGCTGCTCGACGGCGACGGTGTCCCGGCGGAAGCCTGCATCATCCCCGCCCCTGACTACGAACGCCTCCACGTGCTGCCCAACAAGACCGACAGCGCCGCCCTGGAGCCGGCCCTGGCCCGCCGCGAGGACTACGGCTGGTACATGCTGCGCGACCGACTGCGCCTCCACGCCGCCAAAACTTTCGATTTTACCCTCATCGACTGCCCGCCCAACCTCGGCCTGTTCTCCATCCAGGCCATGATCGCGTCCGATTTCATCCTCGTGCCTGTCGAGGCCGGCAGCCGCTACGCCATGGACGGCCTGGACCGCACCATCGAAACCATCGGCGGCATCGCCCAGGCCGACCCGGACAACCCCTCTGGTCGTTTCTTGCGCCTTCTCATCAACAAGGCCGACCGCCGCACCGCTGTCAGCAAGGTGACCATCGAACAGATCCAGCAGAGCTACCCCGGGAGAGTGTTTTCCACGATCATCCCGGTCAATACCGACATTCAGCAATCCGAAATGCTGAGCAAGACCGTTTTGCGCCACGCCTCGAAAAGCCCCGGCGCCCAGGCCTATAGGTCCCTGGCCACGGAACTGCTCGGCATCCTGTCGCAATAACTTCGGGAGCAGGCCATGGCCACGTCGATGACACAACTCCTGCGCAAGGCGGCGAAGAGCCGCATGGCCGGGCAGCCACCCGCGGCAGCCGCCGCTCCGGAGGGCCGTCGGGAGGTTTTTGCCGACGCCGCTCCCCATATCGAGCAGACAAATCTAGCAGATAAAGCACTTATAAAAACCAATCAGACAAACCCGACTGACGAAATCGACAGTTTGTTTCAACAGTTGAAGCCGACAGTTGAGCTCGTAAGAGTAGTTCAACCGCTGGCCCCAACAGCCGAGCAGACAAAGCAGGCAGACAAAATCAGCGGGCAGACAGACACGCCAAGCACACAAATAAAGCAGTATAAACCAACAAACAAATCCAGCATAGAAAGTCAGCAGCCAAAACAAGCGCTAAAAGTAGACAGCCAAAAAGAACAGACAAAGCAGACAGAAAAACCAAGCGGACTCGCCGCCCCGGCCATGCGGCTGCCGCCGCGCCTGCCCATCGCCACCATGGCCCAGAAAACCCTGGCCACCCATTTCCTGGAGACCGGCCCCGTGGTCACGACCTACGCCGTCATTGCTGCTGAAACCGGCGTTCCCCTGGGCACGGCGCGCACCATCATCGACAAGTTCGTCGCCGCCGGTTGGCTGCGCAAGGAGCAGTGGGGCGCCGGCCGCAATCGGGCCCTTTCCCTGGCCCCCACCGAGGCCTTGGCCGCTGTCACGCGTGATAGTCAAGCAGACAAAGTTTACATACAAAGCCAGCAGACAAAGCAACCATACAAACCAAGAGGACGAGATCAGCAGTCAAGTTCAGCTGTGGAATTCAACAGCGAAAACGCCCCTCTTAAGATAGAAAGAAAGAATCTTTCTATCTCCTCGGAGACGGTGCGCACATCCTGGCCCTGCCTGGCCCGGGCCGGTTTCGGATTGGCCCAGCTTGAACAGATCCACGACGCCCTGGCGCAGCTTGGCAAATCCGCCGACCGGATCATCCAGGGCCTGGACCACGCCGAATGGGAACTGGCCGAGGGGAAAATGCTGGACAAGGCAGGGCAGCCCGTGGCCGATCCCTGCGCCTGGGTTTTCCGCTCCCTGGCCAGCAAAGGCTATTATCGCCGCCCGGCCGGCTACGTCAGCGCCGAGGAGCAGGCCGAACTCGACGCGGCCAACGAAGCCAAGGCCCTGGCCCAAAGCCGCGAACAAGCCCGGCTAGCCCGATTCCGAGCCTGGGAGCAGGGGCTGAGCCGGGAAGCGCGGGAAAAAGCCCTGGAAGACCGGCGTGGACCGGAAGAGAGCTGGTTGAAAAATTTTTGGATCAAACTTGGAGAACCGACGTAGCATGAGACGGTCTGTTGCAGCAGGTTGAGACCACTGCACAATGTATTTGAGGTATCGGCATTTTGTCTTGTTGGTCTTTTTCGAGCGTTAAATAGGTCGTTGCTTGAGGTAAACCTCCGGTGTGACCTTGGCCCCCTTGACTTGGCTCATTGTGTAATGCCAAGAAACGCGATTATTCAAGTAAAGTAGATTGATATGAAGAAAATTGTCTTGTCCTCAGCTGTCGCAATTGTAGCGTTTATTTATTTCTTCCTGATTACTCAAACACTATTGTGGTATATGTTTGATGTCGATATAAATGACAACATTCCTACGGCAATAGATTATTTGCAATATTGGAAAGAAGTTTATAATTTTCGCGAGTGCGCTGACAAAACCGGATATTTTGGACACGAAGAGTTGCTCGCAACCATCATTAAATGGGGGATAGATTGCCAGGGTGCTTCACATGGCATACTTAATCCTATTTTTTATTCTTTTTTTTCATGGGGAAATTGGCAATATGATACGCCTATTTATAGCAATCTTGTCTTTACCGCCCTCGGGATCGGACTCTATAACCTGTTGGCAAGTCCGTCGTTGCGGCAGTTTGGTCGTGCTTTTTTAGTGTTTTTATCGCTCTATCCTATCTATTTGCTAAATTCTTATAATTCATTTCAATCAGTCCATATTCTGATCGCCTGCATCGTCTCCGGACTTGTTGCCAGACTCGTTGAAACTGACACGCCGAAGGTCAGGCGACGCTTATGGCTCGGACTGCTTGCGGCTGTGGGAGTGGGCGCGTTCTTGCGCAACAACTGGGCTTTGTTTCTACCCGCTCTGGTGGTGTTGCCCGATGTTTCGTCTAGGCGGCGTTGGGCGATCATCATTTGCTCACTGGCGGGCGCGGCGCTTCTTGGCTTTGCCTTCGACGCGACGCGCTCGCCATATCCTTATCCTGAATTTTCCGAGGATTTGCGGCCCTATGTCATGCCGGCTCTGGCCAAGGGCGATTTCTCGATCTTATGGAAACAAATCGGAATTAACCTTCAGACATTGATCGCTTTTGTAGGCAAGGGGGATTTCGATACGATCTATGGTTTGTTTCTGCTTGCAGCCGCCACGGCCTTGTGTCTCGGACTGCCCCCTTCCGGTAGGGGGCAGCGGCTTTCCCTGTTCGGGCTGAGCATCTTGGGCGTTTCCGTCGTCAGTGCCGCCGCCTTGTATTACGTGTTCCAGGTCATGCTGCTCAAGATTGTCCTTCAGGGGTTCCTCATCGTTGTACTGGCTTCGGTACGCTATATCGATAGCCGCCGCCTCGCATTCTTTCTGATTGTTAATATCCTGTTTTTGCCGTCTTTCCTGGAACGGTTCCGCAAGGTCGGAGAGGAATACCTGTACGCTCCGGAAAAGCGCTTGGCCATTGAGACGTTTCGCGCGCAAACCGCCTCTTATTTTCAGAATATTTCCTCGGATCGCTGGAAAAATACCGTACTCATATTTAGTTACACGCCGCAATTGCTTGGCTTGCCACCTTGCGTCAACGTCATGGACACGTGGGAAAGTTTTTTGCGGGAGCGCGACTATCGGGTGCGGACCGGATTTGCGTTGGTCATGGATCCAGCAATCGAGAAACGTCTGTTGGAGCAAAATAACTTGCGCCTGCTGACGACGACGGAGGTGGGGAGGCTTTATGCCGTGGATTGATTCGAGTCGTCTTGCCTGGAAACGATTGTGCGTTGGCGGGATGGCCTGCTTACTGCTCGGCATAGCTTTGGCGGCGTATGGTTGGCGTCCGTCCCGCATCTGGCGAACGGCTGATTGCCTCATGACCCGTCACGCGGCGCTTTGGCCGCACCATCGTTTTGAAGGGTTCTTCAAAACCACCACGGTGGAGCAGGCCGTCGCGATCCAGGCCATGGAAAATTGCGAACTGCGCCTTGGGGACGACCAAATCCCCTATGTCACGCCGCGCGATCCCGGTAAGCTTGCCTTGCTGCACGTAAGGATTCGCAAGGATTTCGACGAATACGTTTTCTTTCCACGCGTTTCCAAAAATTCGGAAGTGCTTGTTTGTGAGGACAATATCCTCAACGTCTTGTTCCGACTCAAGGGTGAGGAAGATTGGACCCCGATAGGGCGTCGCTATCTGCTGGATCTGTCGTGCTGCGAACATGGTGAGGAGCCCCGGCAATTTTCAGTCAATCTGGTCATTGTATTGCGCGGCCCGTGGGCACAGGTCTGGCTTCCCGGAGAGAAGGCGTTTTTCCGTTAATCTTAGAGCCTGTCTCACGAAGATTTTCAGCGCTAATCGGGCAAAGTGCCATCCTTCACTGGGTTGAAACGATTTTCAACCGACATACCCTCTTATCCGGCGTCTGCGCTCATATTGCTGGTAGCAGACGATTGTTTCCGATATAATCTCTTCTTTTGCCCTAGGTGGCCACCAAGATATGTCTATAGAGCTTGAGGATATTGTGCGTTAAGCACCATAGATCAAATTCACCACCTACTTTTTCAAGACCACGAAGCAGAAATTTTGCCAGATTACGACAGTCCTTTATTTGACCATAAGGAGCTTCTGCGATTTGACCTCGAAGTCGGTACAATGCTTTCCCGACCTTGGTCCTAAGCTTTCGTTCCATTCGCTCCTTCAGGCTCATGTCTTTGGGGATGCGCCCTCGGGGAGCCGCGACATTCTCACAGCGCTGCTTATGATCCTTCTTCACGGCAATATAAGGGTCGGCAGAACCAGGCTGATCCATGTATTCCAGGTTGGCTTGGCTGCAATAACCAGCATCGGCCAGAATCTTATCCGGCTCTTCCCCGATCTCGTAAAGATTTGCCTCGGCCAACTCAACCATTGGTTTCAACTGTCCAAAATCATTGCATTCACTAACCACGTCGCAGGCAATGATGACTTGGTCCTGGCTCACCACGGTCTGGGCGTTGTACCCCTGGATGAACCCCTTGCGCGTCTTCATTATCCGGCTTTCAGGGTCGGTCAGATTGGCCTTGGCCTCGCTGTCGACTTCCTGATTGATGGTCTTGGGTTTAGGTCCCCGCTTCTTTTTACCCGTCTTCTGCTCCTCACGTTCGCGAGCCTTCTGAGCGGCTTCCTGCTCCTTGGTCCGTTCCTGGGCCTGGGCCTCAAGTTCGGCTTTGGCCTTGCGAATCAGCGCCAAGCGCTCCTTCGCTGTTGCTACCTTGGGGAGGCCAACCCCTCAGCCTCGCGGATCAGGTGCGCCAGACAGGCCTGTCGCAGCCCCACCCATTGGCGATACACGGCGTAACCGTCGGCGACCAGAATGCCGGACCATCCCTGGACAAGCTCCTCGAACGCGGCTTTAGAGCGCCTGGGATGGATCATGAACAATGCGGCGCGGGAACTGGCCAGAACCCAAAGCCAGACCAGTTTGGCCTTGCGACGCCAAGAGGTCTCGTCAACATGTCCAACCGGCGCGCTCCTCGCGACCTTGGCGATGCTATCGTAATGTGGCTTGATGGCTTGAGAGACCCGATCAATGACTTTCTGAATCCCGCCTTGGCTGATGGGCAGGCCGAAGACGGACAAGAGGTAGTCCTGCACAGCGCGACGGCTGTCCCCATGGATGCCGCAAAGCTCGGCGATGTTGGCCGAAAGCCGGGGTCCAAAGCCCGTGCGTTTCTCTGGCGGGACCAGAGCTTTGATCATTCGGCCGCACCGAGAGCAACGTAACCGTCAAAAGAAGTCCTTCTTACGTCTCCTGAGTTTTCTGGCATGGAATGTCCCCAGGAGGGACGCCCATGGCAGCATCAGCAACGGAGCATAGATCAGAGAAGGCGGCGTATTGGGCTGGACATTTTGAGTCTTGGCGAGGCAGTGGTCTGAGCCAGGGGGCTTACTGCCGGCGGCATGACCTTTCCCCAAGTTCATGGGGCTATTGGCGGAAGCGTTTGGCGAGATCGGCCGACGAAGAGCCAGCGCCTTGCTTCGCAATCGTCCCTGTGTCGCTGTCCGCGTCGCCCCAGGCGGACATGGCAACCGCGCCTGAGCCGATGCTGGTGCACGTGGGCAACGCCTTTCGCATTGAGATCAGAGGCGACTTCGCCGCGCCGGTGCTGGAAAAGCTTGTCCGCACGCTGGCTCGGTTATGATGCTGCCGGCAAACGACGTTCGGGTTTACTTGGCCCTGGGGGCCACGGACATGCGCAAGGCCATCGACGGCCTGTCCATCCTGGTGTCACAGCAGCTTACGCTCGATCCGTTCGCCGGCCACTTGTTCGGATTTTGTAACCGCAGTCGGACTATCGTCAAGCTGCTCTACTGGGATCGCAATGGCTTTTGTCTCTGGCAAAAGCGCCTGGAGCGCCATGTGTTTCGCTGGCCAACTCACGAGGCCGAGGTGCTGTCCATCGACTCCAGGCAGCTCGCTTGGCTGCTCGACGGACTTGATCCTCTGGCCGTGAAAGGGCATTCCCGGCTAGAGTATTCGACGCTCTTTTGACCAGTATTATCTTGATTAAATTGAATAATACTGACATATTGCTCAGGCCGTGGACATCAATTCCCTTCCTGACGACCCCGCCGTTCTCAAGAGTGTCATTGCCGATCATCGGACGCAAATTGCCCAATTGGAGCAGCGCCTTCGGCTCCTGAACTTGATCATTTACGGTCCCAAATCCGAGAAAACCCCCCGTACCGGCCAGGAGCAGCAGCTTTCCCTCTTCGACGAAGCCGAACAGACTGTGGAGGAGCACAAGCCGCAGACTTTCGAGGAGGCCTGCGCTCCGGCGGGCACCCGCCGCAAACGCGGCCGTCGCCCCATCCCTGCGGATCTGCCCCGGGTGGAGATCATCCACGACCTGCCGGAATCGGAGAAGGCCTGCCCCTGCGGCGCTGAGCTGGTCCGCATCGGTGAGGAAGTCAGCGAAAAGCTCGACATCGTACCGGCCAAAATCCAGGTCATCCGCCACATCCGGCCAAAATACGCCTGCCGGACCTGCGAAGGTGTGGAGGACGATGGGCCGACGGTGAAAACCGCGCCCATGCCGCCCCAAATCATCCCCCAGGGCATCGTGACCACGGGCCTTTTGGCCCATGTCGCCGTGGCCAAGTATGCCGACGCGCTGCCCCTGTACCGCCAGGAGGATCAGTTCGCTCGCCTGGGGCTGTACATCTCTCGGGGAACCCTGGCCGGCTGGATGATCCGCGTGGCCAAGGCCTGCGAGCCGCTCATCGACATGATCATCGCTGAAATTCGTTCCGGGCCCATCGTCAACATGGACGAAACCACGGTCCAGGTGCTGCGCGAGCTGGACCGGGCCAACACCAGCAAGTCGTACATGTGGGTCGCCCAGGGCGGAACACCGGGAAAGCCGGTCGTCCTGTTTCGCTATCATCCGACCCGCGCCGGCAGCGTGGCTGCGGAAATTCTTGGCGACTTCAAAGGCTATCTCCAAACTGACGGCTACACAGGCCGTTGCAAAAAGCTGTTTCCGGCTATTCTCCCCCGCAGATGACGGCGATGGGCATGATTCCACAGCATCGTCCTTCGACCACCATGACGATGGCCAAATAGGCCATTGAGGGATGCTGATTGGGCCAAATGAGCGCAAGCCAGGCACTGGCCCAGCCCCTGGGGGTGCCATGGCCGGTCTTGACCCGCATCAGCAGGCCGAGATTGAAACCGGCCACATGGAGCAGATACCGTTTCTGGATGTTCTCCCGTCCCCGGAGCCAGACCCGGCGCATACCGCCAGACCGGTCCAGCGTATGCTCGAAGCTTCTTTCGACCAGTTCCGTCCGCTGTTTTCCCATGGCCTTCCCGACCATCGACGATATCCGGATTCGGTTGTTGTACACGGCGCGCCGCGCCTCATGATCGCCACGCCAGGAGTTCAGGCCGTTGCGCTTGGGTTCGGCGATTCTCGTCCGCCATGGCCCTCCGTCCAGGTCTTTGAGGACATCCCGGGAGAAATAGCCCTTGTCCGCGACCAGTTCCGCAGGATCGTCCGGGCATGGCGGTGTGGAAGTGACCCGTCGCAAACTTTCTTGAGCGGCTTTCAGCGTCTTTTGCAGAGTCGAAGTGTCCCCCTTGTCCGCTTCATGCACCTCGACCGCCACGACCGCGCCGGTGTCCAGGTCCACCGCGTGCTCCGGCTTGTACGCCAGATGCGTTCGGCCATCCTTCATCTTGGCGATCTTCGCCTCGGGATCGACCTGCGACTGCCAGTCCTTGTTCGAAAGCGTCTTGCCGACGCGCTTGCGGTCCATGCGAGCCAGATCCTCATCCGTCGGAGAGTCGATGCCGCTCTCCTTAGCCATGCGCAGGAGCATCTTGCGGTAGCTCTCACCCGTGTCCCGGCGCACGATGGTTTTGAGCGCCGCGTTGGCCTCCATGGTCGAAGCGTCCACGCCAATGCGGCCTCCAAGGACCAAGCCATCCTTGCTGAGCACCTTGAGAACCCAGGTGAAAACCTCTTGGTGGGTCGCCAGCGGCAGACGGGACCGTGTCCGACTGAGCGAGGAATGATCCGGCACAGACTCCTTGGGCGAAAGCTGGAGAAAATCCCGGAGGGAAAGCGAATCGGCGCAGCGCCACTCAATGCCGCGCTCGCTGTCGATGCCCTCGAAATACCCCACGAGGTGCATCCGAAAATACCGGCCAGGCGGAATGGAGGGACGCCCCTTGTCGGAATAGAAGGGCTTGCACAGCTTCTCGGCGAAACCATCGAAGGCGGCTTTCCGGAGAGTCTGCTGGAGACGATCGTAAAAAGCGTGCCCACGAGACCGAGGAATCTCATCCCAGGCCAGATACATCGTCCCCTGCTGATCACCCTGACGGCCAAGCCCCATCAGATCACCTCCGGAACCGCGATGGCTGGATTCTCGGTCACTTGGCGGAGTTTTTCAACACGCTGTACAGCGGCTACGAGGCTCTGGGCGAACGGGAAGGTCTGCGCCACCTCGGCTGCATGGCCCATGTCCGGCGCAAATTCGTCGAAGTCGAGAAGACTGCCGGCAAGAAGGCCAAAGGTGGCACGGCCCATGCCGTCTTCGATCTGATCGGTAAGCTCTACGGCGTGGAGCACCAAGCCGAAAAGCAGAAGCTCAATCCCGAGCAGATCAAGGCCTTGCGAGCCGAAAAGTCCAGGCCGATACTGGACAAGCTCAAGGCGCTGCTCGATGCTCGCGTTGCCAGCACGCCGCCCAAGAGTCTGCTTGGCAAGGCCATCGGCTATGCCATCAAACAGTGGGAGCGGTTGGTCGTCTATCTGGAAGACGGCCGACTGCGTCCGGACAACAACCTGGCCGAAAACGCTATCCGTCCCTTTGCCGTGGGCCGCAAAAACTGGCTGTTCTCAGGCCATCCGCGCGGAGCCGACGCCTCGGCCACCATCTACTCCCTCATCGAAACGGCCAAGGCCAACGGGCTGGAGACATACCGTTATCTGCGCCACCTCTTCGAGCACTTGCCGGCGGCAACCACTGACGCCCAACGCAAGGCCCTCCTGCCCCAGTACATCGATCCTCAAAGCCTTATCATGCCTGCCTGAGCTTATCCTGCTTCCTGCTCGCCCTGACAAGACGCGCCTTATTGAGCGCTTACAGAGCAACGGCCTTGGTAAAGGATGATGTGTTCCACATCGAGCCTGGGCTCGGGAATCTCGATGTGTTGATGGATGTAGTAGGGCTCGGGATCAATCAGGTCGGGGCAGCCGCATGCACACGGACCGGGATGAAGTTCCGTGATTTCCGTGGGCCGAAGACACTGCTGGCGGACACCGATGCGTTTTTTGCGGGGTTCGGTCTTGTTGGTCTTCTTCGCCCTGGGCTTGAAAGGGCTGTCTGATGACGGCGGCTTGTTGGAATTAGCGGAATTCTGATTGAGCTTGGCCTGAAGTGCTTCAATTTCGAGCCGGAGCTTCCGGTTCTCGACAGTCAGTTCATGGACGAAGCCCAGCATGGGCCACGGTGTGTGCCTGACCACTTCAGGCGTAATGAGCTTGGCAGACGCCATGGCGTGATCCATTTGAAAACAATGGGCATTTCATAGAAAATGTCCAGAGGGTGTGAGCGGGTACCTTCAGTCCAATCGTCAGCCTGTGGATCCCCACGCTCAAAGTCATGCATCCTCATCCAAACCAGCGCTTTTACGCCAAACACCCGAGGTAGGAGCCCAGTGCGGTAGTTACGCTCGCTAGGATCTGTGCGGGGGGCAATCCGAAAGGGTGGTCCCTACCGCGACCGGCGCAGGTGCACATGAATAGTTGTTGTCAGTGCCCTAGGAGTAATTTACACTCAACATAGTGACACGCCATGGTCTCGGCCGCCCTGCGCCAAGCCTTTTTACAGCCGGACGCAGTCCGCGCCAGCCAGACCTGGCGGCATGTCGCTGACCAGCTTCGCGGCAAATGGCCGAAACTTACCAGCTTCATGGACGAAACCGAGCACGACGGGCTGGCACATGACCTTCCCGGCCAGCACCAATCCGCTGGAAAGGCTGAACAAAGAGGTGAAGCGGCGAGCGGACGTGGTCGGCATCTTCCCCAACGAGGAGTCCATCATCCGGCTCATCGGGGCCATCTTGCTGGAGCAAAACGACGAGTGGCAGCTGCAAAGCCGCTACATGCAGGTCGAAGCCATGGCCGAACTCAACACCCAACCCAACGAGGCGCAGCCAGCCCAAATTCCACGTGAGGCACACTAACGTGCCGGGGCTTGAAATCCAGCTTGCGCAGCATGCGTACAGAGCACATGGGCATGGCGTCATGGACGTCGTGATCAAGGCTCATGGCCTCGAAACACTGTCGCAAAGTGGCCTCCGACGGAACACGACCAAGGCCCAGGGCTGTGGCGAAGAAATCGCTGTTCTTGAATTGCCGCACATGGTCGAAACCTACCTTTGCGGCGCACCTCGCGGGTGAAAGACGTCTGCTTAGACCTGCGAGGTCAATATGCTAAAATATTCATCTTTTTTAACAACAGACTGCACCGGAAAAATAAATTGAACTGAACTGCTTACGGATTTAGAATCAATATGACGGAGAATCTTAAGCTTAAACCGGGGCATGGACCGCTTCCCCAGTTGGGTGAAGACAGTGGCGCCATAGCGCGTGGATAGTTAAAATATATTTTGGCCAACTAGGTAAGAGTTATTGTTTCGATAGCGACGAAATCGATCCTGTTAAGTAATACAGGTGGTCATAGACTAGCACTTTGCCTAAGGGAGTAGATATGGATGCGGTATTTGTTGACCTTGAGCAGGACATTTATGACCGCCATGGTATTTATGCATTGTCAGCTGTATTAAAAAAACATGGGCTGAGTGTTGGATACCTTCCAGTAAATAAAGAAAACGCTGCATTGCGCCGACTGCAGGAAATGAGGCCCAAGTATATTTTATATTCAACATATTCGTCATATTTTCGAAAGTATGCTCGTTTTGATGCTAAAATAAAAAAAAATATGGATTGTTTTTCCGTTATAGGTGGTCCGTGTATTACGTTTAATCCTAATTTATTAAAAGATACAACCATTGATGCGGGTTGTATGGGTGAGGGCGAAACCGCTTTGCCGTTACTCTTGACAGGTAATAATAAAGAATCACGAAATATCTTTCTTCGCAAGGATCCATCGCCTGTTGAATTTGATCATTTCGTAGATCTAGATGCGATGCCTTTTCCGGACCGTGATATCATCTATAGCCATGACTATGTCCGACGAATGAACCCAAGTAAGACTTTTATTTCAGGACGCGGATGCCCTTTTTCTTGCACCTATTGCTTCAATCACCGGTATAATAAGCTATTTAAAAACAGTGGACATGTGCTTAGAAAAAAGAGTGTAGACTACATTTTGGAAGAAATTCGTCTTGTTAGGGGGAAATATCCTTTGAAGTTGGTCATTTTTATTGATGACACGTTTATTTTAAATAAAAAATGGTTGTTTGAATTCTGCGAACGGTTCCCTAGAGAATTAGGAGTCCCATATTCATGTAATATCCGTGCAAATTTAATGAATGAAGACGTCGCTAAAGCACTAAGTGAAAGCGGGTGTGTGATGGTGAATTGGAGCATAGAGTCTGGCAACGATTTCTTTCGCAATACCGTAATGAAACGCAATATGACGCGCGAACAAATTTTAAACACCGCGCATTTGCTTAATAAATATAAAATAAATCATAGGATTGGAAATGTGATAGGTCTGCCTGGTGAGAAATTAGAGCAAATATTCGAGACATTGGAGCTTAATATTGCTGCGAATCCAACTCTAGCCTTGGCTAATATTTTCGTACCGTTTCCGGGGTTGGAAATGACAAGATACGCTCAAGAAAATGGTTATTTTTCTGAAATTCCAGAAGAAAAATTGCCGTTGAACTACTTTTCAAAGTCTGTCATGAATATTCCTCCTGATGCAAATGAAACCATCCAAAAAATAATGTGTCTTTTCCCTGTTTTTTCGTCAGTTCCGGCTATATATAAAAGTCCAAATTTAAAAAAGATTGCTCTTGGACTGCCTAAGCCTGTCCTGCGTTTAATTTATGAAATTTTTTATGTAGCCATTTTTCGATCAATATACCGCATGCATGGGGGTATTTGCTATACAACAGTTACAGGATTTAGATACTTAAAAAGTCTTATACGATCTCTGCTAGTGGAATGACAGGGACACAAGCATGGCATTAGAAAGTCATGTCAAAGGCATCGCTTGGTTGTTTTATCAATCTTGCTGGAGGATAAGTTCATGGTGTTGGCGGATAAAAAAAGTTGTCAAAGATATGCCTCTCAAAGGTTATTGTTGATCTTGATTATCGTAAGTACAGTTTTTTTTTGTTTTTGGAGTGGCAAAGAAAACATATACAGACGAGACGATTTTGCTCTTGAAAAAGAAAGGACTGTTTTCGTAGGCGACTCGTTTGATTTTTTTTTGCACTTCATTTCGATTTCTCGAACAAGGATTCATGCGTCAGGGGATACTTTTTTGTTTAGACCTGGAACACACTTATCTATATACGTTCAGCATTTTTTAGTCAAAAACAAGCTTGTTGTTGGGTTGTCGAGTATATTCATTGCTTCAGTAATTTCCATTTTAATTTTTATAATACTACAGAGTGTTCTAGGCTTGCCTGCCTTTATATCGGCCTATGCCACTCTCTTATTTATCCTAGATCCACTTTCGATGGATATTATTTTGTGGCGGCAAATATCGCCGTACATGTGTGCCGTATTGTTTTTTTGTTTAGGAGTAGTGTATTGTGAATTTAGCAAAAAAAAATCAATATGGGTATTTTCTTTTATGCTTTTTTTGTCAACACTTTTCCATGAGTACGTTGCAATAACTGTGCTTTTTATGGTGGTATACTTAGTTGCTCTTAGATTTTTTCTAAATTTTAAAAACGATCATTCTTCCTCGTTTAAAAATTTTTTCCCAACAAAATTAATTTTTAGTATTCTTTTAGGTGTATTTTTTATCTGGGCTGGGCTTAATATTTTCGAATATTTTCATTATGGACACACTATAAAAAGCTTTGTAAGTGACAACGGATCTGATAAGTGGGGACTTTTAAATAGTAGGCTTGATTTTATTATAAATTCTGTTAAAAACATTTTTGTTTATGCTGGAGCTACTCTTGAAGCCGCATTTGCACCGCTAGCAGTGACAGTCTCTCCTTCTAATTCTCTTTCGTTTTCTTGGAAGTTTTCAAATCAACCATTCATGCTAAAAATTTTATTTTCAACGCTATCAATGCTTTTTTTTGTTATCAATTTAATTGCAGTTACCATTGACATCTTGCGAGAAAGACAACTGTCATTAAAAAATTTCATGCTGTTATATTGCATGCTTAGCCTTTTGGTTTGTATTATATTTCTCGTGCTAGGGCGTGGAATGCTTCGTGGCATAGATTATATCGAAGATGCCACGTATTATTATTTTTTTACATCTTTTTCTTGGTATATACTTGCAGCCTACTCTCTACAAGAGTTTTCGCGTTATATTAAAAAAAATTTCAATCAACTACGAGGGTTCGAAATTTTAAGTATTTTTAACCCTAGATATGGCCTATGTGTATATTTGGGTATTTATATTCAAACTTTGAGACTCATGGTGAATTCAATGTATAAATAATATGCCACGTATTCAAATTGTCAAGTTCAAGCAAGGTCAAGCTTTTAACCTAAAACGGAATCTACCATTTGCTTTATGATACAACAGATAAATTTGAATGGTAAAGAGCCATTCTGCCGGCTACTTAGACGTCACGACTTATTGGAAAGTTTGCTGTTCATAGTGACGTTTTTTTACGCCGTAGCTTTTAATTTGTGGCTTACCTTTTCTGGGAGGATATGTATTGGACATGACACTTGGCAGTATTTTTCTTTGCAATATTACTTCTTAGGAAATGCGGCATATTTCGGAGAAATACCTCAATGGCTTCCTCACCTTGGTCTCGGCACAGAAGGTTCGATGTGGTACGCAACCCAGGGTGGGTTTGTAACTAATATACTATTATTCATTGCACCTCTGTTAAAGAATATTGATTTTAGAGTCATTTTTAATACGGGCATTCTTTTTCAAGAGATCATCCTTATCGTTGGCAGTTGGCTACTTTGTAGACGTTTCCTCAAATCGCCAATCACTATTTTCATCGTTACAATATCTCTGCTCAATTCATCTGTTTGGGCCACACAATACTGGTTTAACTTCTCCTTCTTGCTGGCGCTGCCCTTGTCTTTGTATGTCGGGCATTGTTTTCTTGAAACAGCAAAATACCGATATCTGTTTCTTTTGTTTAGTCTAATAGCGTTGCAGACGCAAGGAAACCTTCCTTATTTTATTGTAGTATTCACGCTTATTATTACAGTTTACTTCATTCTCTATGCTTTCTTATACAAGAATGAGTTTTTTTGTTTTTTTAGTCTCGTTAAGGTGAACTGGCGGCTATTTGCTGCAACTGTTGGGGTCGTTTTGTTGCTGATTTTGGTTTACAAAACATCAAAATTAGGCATGCACTGGACGGCTGTCCCCTCCCGTGATGGCTCTGATGCGAGTGTCAGTCTTCATGAATATTTAACTTGGGGTAATGCCTTTCATCTTAGTGATTATCTTGCAGCCTTTGTGAGGACATCATTTAGTCTTGACTGGACATTCTATTTTGGATATCTCCCAATTATTGGTTTCTTTTTTGCTTTTAAGTCAAAACCGTCTCGAAGTGCTTTGCTGTTCTCTTCCGTGACCATATTTATTTTTTTGACAAGTCTTGGAGCATGTGTATCTACTGTTTTGTACTATTTGTGGCCATTCATGAGTATGTATAGACACCTGTCGCTAATTAATATCCTAAACAAAGTTTTTATATTGATTCTTGCAGGAATTGGTATTGACGGATTGCTTTTTAATCGTTTGTCAATCAACAAAACCGCTTGTCGTATAAAGCTTATTTGTGTTGGCATTGTTTCGCTGGTTATAAATATTTGTATTATTATAAATTTAACCCCAGAGTTGCTTGATAATTGGTCATGTCAAAATATTTTTGGTCTCGCCAAAGAATTCGCTAGCATATGGACGTCTGAACACTATATTTGTCACAACTTACTAAACGTATTGAAGGTATCGCCATTAATAATTGAGGGTGTTGTATTTTGTATGTGTACTCTTTTTTTGGTTTATATGGTTTTAACAAGCCAGCCAAAAAACAAACAATTATATATACTATTGACACTTTTTGTTTTTTGCCTTGACTCTTGTGGCTATAGAGTGAATCAATACAAAAAGTTCACTTTCATACCTGAGAAACATTTAAATAGTGCTTTTAGGCTTGAGAGTCCTTTTTTTGTTCGCCAATGGTGGATGGGGGAGGGAGGGGCTCCTTTGCTACCTCTCGGTGACAAAGAAAAATTAAGAAAAGAAATTTTTGAGACTATTCCGTTAAACTCTAGCAAAAAACAATGGATAAGTGAATTATTCTTGCAAAGCGAACTAATTAATAAGGATCTAAAAATAGTACACTATTCTAAATCATTGTATGATTTTTATAAACTTTATTTTTCTAAAAAAGAAAAAGACAGTGGCAAAACATTGTACGCATTATTGGCGGAAACCCCCCCCTTGTTGCGAGTAATAGGGGCTTCAATTGTTGACAGAATTCAATTCTATCAGAACCCGTTATTTCTTTATTCACTTGAAGATGTCTCTAAAAAACTTCAAGAAAAAAGATTTAGCGGCGAGGGCTTGTTTCTTTTTTCAAAAGACAAAAGTGAAACTTTGGCAGATGACCACATGAGAAGAATTGATATCGACTACGAGATCCTTAAATTTTCTGCAAATAATATTGTCATCCAATGTTCTTCGTCTGTGCCCAAAAATACCTATCTTTACTATGCGGATGGTTGGCATCCATGGTGGAAAGCAGATGTCAACGGCCATCCTGCAAAAATTTATCAGGCAAACATTGCTTTTAAAGCTGTTGCTCTTGATCCAGGAGTTAATGTTGTTTCTTTTAATTTCAATGCCCCAAACATGGACATAATTCATTTTATTTGGTTCGCAATGTCTTTTTTTTGGGTATTATATTTATTTTACTTGTGCAAGGACTTTGTCAGGTTTGGGGTCATTTTGCTTGTTTCAACTAAATACAAATTTAAATTCATTCTGCTTTTTATTGTTTTGTTGCTATGTGTTTCCAGTTTTTGTGTATATTTTGTTGATTGCGACGTGACGAGCGTATTTGAAGAGCTGCTATTTATTTTTCTTTTATTTTTGATTTTGAAAAAATCTGTAGCTTGTAATGAGACGTAGTCATCATAAGCAGTTTTATACAAAGAATTTTGTGCAGCGACGCCAAAAATTTGTAATCTTCAAAAGAACCCCTTCTTAGAGGCTGTCCCACGAAGATTTTCGGTGGCCAACCGAGCAAATTGCCATCCTTGTCCAGGGACGGGAGTTTTTACGAGGTTAGGAGCCTGTCCCACGAAGATTTTCAGCGCTAATCGGGCAAAGTGCCATCCTTCACTGGGTTGAAACGATTTTCAACCGACATACTCTCTTATCCGGCGTCTGCGCTCATATTGCTGGTAGCAGACGATTGTTTCCGATATAATCTCTTCTTTTGCCCTAGGTGACCACCAAGCTATGTCTATAGAGCTTGAGGATATTGTGCGTTAAGCACCATAGATCAAATTCACCACCTACTTTTTCAAGACCACGAAGCAGAAATTTTGCCAGATTACGACAGTCCTTTATTTGACCATAAGGAGCTTCTGCGATTTGACCTCGAAGTCGGTACAATGCTTTCCCGACCTTAGTCCTAAGCTTTCGTTCCATTCGCTCCTTCAGGCTCATGTCTTTGGGGATGCGCCCTCGGGGAGCCGCGACATTCTCACAGCGCTGCTTATGATCCTTCTTCACGGCAATATAAGGGTCGGCAGAACCAGGCTGATCCATGTATTCTAGGTTGGCTTGGCTGCAATAACCAGCATCGGCCAGAATCTTATCCGGCTCTTCCCCGATCTCGTAAAGATTTGCCTCGGCCAACTCAACCATTGGTTTCAACTGTCCAAAATCATTGCATTCACTAACCACGTCGCAGGCAATGATGACTTAGTCCTGGCTCACCACGGTCTGGGCGTTGTACCCCTGGATGAACCCCTTGCGCGTCTTCATTATCCGGCTTTCAGGGTCGGTCAGATTGGCCTTGGCCTCGCTGTCGACTTCCTGATTGATGGCCTTGGGTTTAGGTCCCCGCTTGTTTTTACCCGTCTTCTGCTCCTCACGTTCGCGAGCCTTCTGAGCGGCTTCCTGCTCCTTGGTCCGTTCCTGGGCCTGGGCCTCAAGTTCGGCTTTGGCCTTGCGAATCAGCGCCAAGCGCTCCTTCGCTGTTGCTACGTAACCGGTCAATCAGGCCCTTCTTACGCCGCTTGAGCTTTCTGTCATGGTTTATCCCACAGGAGGACGACCATGGCCACATCAGCAGCAGAGGGATGTTCCGAGAAGGCGGCATGTTGGACTGAACATATTGCGGCTTGGCACAAGAGCGGCCTGAGCCAAGGAGCATACTGCCGGCGGCATGGTCTTTCTCAGAGTTCCCTGAGCTATTGGCGGAAGCGTTTAGGGGCAACGGACGACGTGGGCGTCGCGTCTTTCGTGACCATCGTCCCCGTGCCGCTGCTCGCGTCGGCCCAAGCAGACATGGCAACCGCATCTGAGCCGCTGCTGGTACATGTAGGTGACGGCTTTCGCATCGAGATTAGAGGCGACTTCGCCGCGCCGGTGCTGGAAAAGCTTGTCCGCACGCTGACACGGCTATGATGTCGCCGGTAAGCGGCATCCGGGTTTATTTGGCTCTGGGAGCCACAGACATGCGTAAGTCTATCGACGGGCTGTCCATCCTGGTTTCACGGCAGCTGCAACTCGATCCGTTCGCCGGTCACCTTTTCGGCTTTTGCAACCGCAGCCGGACGATCATCAAGCTGCTCTACTGGGATCGCAACGGCTTTTGTCTGTGGCACAAGCGTCTGGAGCGGCATGTATTTCGCTGGCCAACCCGCGAGGCGGAGGTGCTTGCCATTGACTCCCGGCAACTGGCCTGGCTGCTTGATGGTCTCGATCCCCTAGCCGTGACGGGACACTCCCGCCTGGAGTATTCGACGCTCTTTTAGGCAGTATTGCCTTGATTAAATTGAATAATAATGAGAGATTGTTCGGGCCGTGGACATCAATTCCCTTCCTGACGACCCTGCCGTACTGAAAGCTCTCATTGTCGACATGGCCGCCAGCCAAGCTGACCAGCAGCAACATGTTGCCCAGCTTGAGCAGCGCCTTCGGCTCCTGAACCTGATCATCTACGGCCCGAAGTCCGAGAAAAAGCCCCGCACCGGCCAAGAGCAGCAGCTTTCCCTGTTCGATGAGGCCGAGCAGGCCGTGGAGGAGCAGAAACCGCAGACCTTCGAGGAGGCCTGCGCCCCGGCGAGCACCCGCCGCAAACGCGGCCGTCGCCCCATCCCTGCGGATCTGCCCCGGGTGGAGATCAGCCACGACCTGCCGGAATCGGAGAAGGTCTGCCCCTGCGGCGCTGAGCTGGTCTGCATCGGTGAGGAAGTCAGCGAAAAGCTCGACATCGTGCCGGCCAAAATCCAGGTCATCCGCCACATCCGGCCAAAATACGCCTGCCGGGCCTGCGAGGGCGTGGAAGCCGACGGACCGACGGTGAAAACCGTGTCCATGCCGCCCCAGATTATCATCCAAGGTATCGTCACCCCGGGCCTTTTGGCCCATGTCGCCGTGGCCAAGTATGCCGACGCGCTGCCCCTGTACCGCCAGGAGGATCAGTTCGCTCGCCTGGGGCTGGACATCTCTCGGGGAACCCTGGCTGGCTGGATGATCCGCGTGGCCAAGGCCTGCGAGCCGCTCATCGACATGATCATCGCTGAAATTCGTTCCGGGCCCATCGTCAACATGGACGAGACCACGGTCCAGGTGCTTGCCGAACCAGGCCGGGCCAACACCACGAAATCATTTATGTGGGTCGCCCGGGGCGGAACACCGGGAAAACTGGTCGTGCTCTTTCGCTATCATCCGAGCCGGGCCGGCAACGTGGCTGCGGAAATTCTGGGCGACTTCAAAGGCTATCTGCAGACCGACGGCTACAGCGGCTACGAGGCTCTGGGCGAACGGGAAGGTCTGCGCCACCTCGGCTGCATGGCCCATGTCCGGCGTAAATTCGTCGAAGTCGAGAAGACTGCCGGCAAGAAGGGCAAGGGCGGTACGGCCCATGCAGCCCTGGACCTGATCGGCAAGCTCTACGACGTGGAGCGCCAAGCCGAAAAGCAAAGGCTCAAGCCGGAGCAGATCACCGCCCTGCGGGCGGAAAAGTCCAGGCCGATCCTGGACAAGCTCAAGGCGCTGCTCGATGCCCGCGTCGCCAGCACGCCGCCTAAGAGTCTGCTTGGCAAGGCCATTGGCTATGCCATCAAACAGTGGGAGCGGTTGGTCGTCTACCTGGAAGACGGCCGGCTGCGGCCGGATAACAATCTGGCCGAGAACGCCATCCGTCCCTTTGCCGTGGGCCGCAAAAACTGGCTGTTCTCAGGTCACCCACGCGGAGCCGACGCCTCGGCCGCCATCTACTCCCTCATCGAAACGGCCAAGGCCAACGGGCTGGAGCCATACCGTTATCTGCGCCACCTCTTCGAGCACTTGCCGGCGGCAACAACTCATGCCCAACGCAAGGCCCTCCTGCCCCAACATCTCGATCCCTGCTCCCTGATCATCCCTGCCTGAGCTTCTGCCGCTTCCTGCTCGCCCTGACAAGACGCGCCTTATTGAGCGCTTACGTTGCTACCTTGGGGAGGCCATCGCCCGAGTCATCACCGAAACGCTTGTCTTCTTCTGCATCGGTGGCTTGCCACTCCGAGTCGCTTGCGGCGCTGAAACGAGGCGTCCAGGAAGCGTTATTCCGATTGGGCCATGCGCCAAAGTTCCATCAAACGGACAACTCCACGGCGGCCACCCATGACCTGACCAGCGGGAAGCGGGACTTCAATGCAGAATATTTGGATATAATGAATCATTTTGGAATGATACCCAGAACGATCGCCGTCGGTGAGAAGGAGCAGAACGGTGACGTTGAAACGACAGCCATGGCCGAAAACCAGGGTTGGAGTCACCAACGTTTTTTGCAGTATCTGGCTGAATTTGAACTGGAGGAAAGACGGCAAAGTCGCATCGAGCGTCTTCGCAAGGCGTCTGGACTCCCAAGCGATAAAACTTTGGCGAGCTTGGATAAGACTCAGACTCAAGTTGAAGCATTGCAGGAGCTTGAGAGCGAAGCATTTGCCACAGGCATCGCTTATCGTGTCAAAGAGCAGCTGCGATGGATTCGACGAGCCGAAACAAGCCAAGCGGCAAAATGGAGATCTACAAACTTTCTGAACTATGCCAGTGAGTTGATCGCTGGCGAGCCTCTGCTCAAACCAGTCGCCAAGGCCTTGAAGACATACAAGAAGCACCGTGACCGCATCCTCTTCCGTTGGTGCTCCTGGCACACCAACGCTCGCCTCGAAGGCCTAAACGGTCTCTTCCAGGCCGTTCGCGCCAGGGCCAGAGGCTACCGAAACGTCACGAACTTCATAACCATGATCTACCTGATCGCAGCCCCAATCGCCGACTTCCTTGCTCAATGAATTCCATTTGAAACGTCGAAGAACCAATCTTCGGCGATATCCACCTGGAATCGTTCGCCCACGTGCAGGCGCAGGGGAACACGGCCAGGACGAACGTCGAGCAAGGCGGAGGCCAGTTGCTGCGGGGCGACGGCCACGACGACCGGCACGGCATCCCGGTTGCCCTGCTCACGGGCAAGTCGACGCACCCAATGTCCCAAGGAGCTTGCCGAAACGCCCGCGCGACGGCAATACGCCGTCCGACTCAACCCGCTTTCACGCCACGCGGCCACCTGCTCCCGCCAGTACGTCAGCTTCGCCGTTGGCGTTCGACGCTTCCTGTAGCTCTCCGCCATCCTCGCCCCTCCTTGCTTGGGGCAATAATGCCAGATACAATGGGAACTCGGTAGAAGGGGCGGAATTTGCGCTTACCAATATTCCATGCTGGTAGACACCTACAACGGCAATAAATCTTCCGGGCCTCCGTGATTTCGCTGGACTTTTAGCCCTATAAACTCTACCCTTTTAATTTAGACGGGCTGGCTTGGTCATTTATAAAGATGTACGCTGTCATGTGGCTACGAATAATTGTAATTCTCGGCGTAATTTTTCTAGCCATTGGCATCCTTTGCTATTTACGCTAACAGTACCTTCTGGGAATCCAACTGCTGCAACAATGGTCTACCCCGCCCCCAATCGTCTCTATACTCGAATTTTTCTGGTGCTTTATGCTGGTTTGGTTTTAGCGATGGTGCCGACGCTCACGCTTAACTTAGCCGGAGGTTTCCACTGGGGGGGGGGCGGCCTGCTCTCGGCGTTCGGTGCATCGCTAGGCAGTTTTATCGCCTTTTTTGTCACCAGGTACGCATTTGGCGACATCCTGGAAAAATATTTCGCCAATGCCCTCGTAGATCGTACCCAACGGGATTTAGCTAAGAACAGTTGGCAGTGCGTCGCATTTTTGCGAGTCAATCCTGCCATTCCCACCGGCCCGTTGAATTATTTTCTTGGCCTTACCGCCGTCGATCCATGCGCATACCTTTTTTTCACAGCAGTATTCTCCACCCCGCCCAGTACCATCGTTGTCTGGATCGGGCTAGAAACCTATCCTCTTCTTTGCAAGGCTCATCAGCCGCACTTTGGCGCAGTATCCTTTTGATTTCGGCTGCGGTAACATTTTTTTTGTTGTACGCTGGATGACAAAAACACTTTTCAGCGTGAGGGCGGAGAAATATCGTGACGGTAACAATTTTAGCCTTGACTTTGAATGAAATCGTCGGTGTAAAAGCAATTTTGCCGCAGATTGACCCTGCGTGGTACAATCAACTCATTGTCGTTGACGGCGGATCAACTGACGGAACCATCGAATGGTGCCGTGAGAATGGCTACGAGGTCTATGTCCAAAAACGAAAGGGTATCCGCTTCGCCTATCTGGAAGTCATGTCACACATTACTGGTGATGTTATCCTTACACTCAGTCCCGACGGTAATTGCGAACCTACGGTTATCCCACTGATTCTCGAAAAAATGACTCATGGGTATGATCTAGTCATCGGCAGTCGCTATTTGGACGACGCCACCAGTAGCGACGACGATCTAGTTACAGGCTTTGGAAATTGGTTGTTCACGCGGACGGTCAACCTTCTGCACCACGCCAGCTACACCGATTGCATGGTTATTTACCGGGCCTTCACGAAACAGCTCGTATATGACTTGCAACTAGAACAGGAAGACTGCTATCTCCTCCCCGAAAAATTGTTTAAAACAGTAATCAGTTGGGAACCGTTGATGGCAGTGCGGGCAGCAAAAGCCAAAATGAAAATCTGTGAGGTGGCCGCCGGAGAACCGGAACGCCTTGGCGGCGAGCGCAAATTGCAGATTTTTCGCTGGGGAGCAGCGTATTATTTTCAGTTTTGGCGTGAACTTTGGTTCTGGAAACCTCGCTCTTCCAAGTGAACGATATTGGCCTCCCCATGCGGGTGGAGTCGTGTTCGACAACCGGTTGCGACACGACGTAGGGGTAATTATAAAATATCATGATCACTAAACGACCTACTTTGCCTTACGTTTCCGTCGTGCTGTCATTTTACAATGAAGAATGCGTATTGCCTGAATTGCTCCGGCGTCTCCGAGCGGTGTTTCGTGAGGAGATCGCGCGTGAATCGGTGCGCGGATATGAACTGATTTTCGTAGATGATGCCTCCACGGATAATTCAGCCGCTGTACTTAACGAAGAATACCGAATCCACGATGATGTCGTCATCGTGACCATGTCCCGAAACTTCGGTGTATCCGAATGTGTGTTGGCCGGTATGGAGCAGGCGAAGGGCGAACTGGTGGTCTATATGGATGCTGATCTCCAAGACCCTCCCGAGGTCATTCCGCGTCTGCTTGATGCCTGGCATGCTGATCCCGAGGTGGAGGTTGTCTATACCACCCGAAGAAGCCGAGCCGGGGAACATCCGCTCAAACTGTTGATCACCAAATGGGGTTACCGACTTATCAACAGCATTTCGAGCATTGCACTTCCCGTGGATTCCGGAGACTTTAAGTTGCTGTCACGGCGTGTGGTGGACGAGTTGTTGCACCTTGGCGAGGTCAAGCCCTATCTTCGCGCCTTGGTGAGTTGGGTGGGGTTCAAGCAGATTCCCGTTTACTATGACAGGGAGCCTCGCCTCGACGGCGCCGCCAAAACAAAATGCCCCGTCTTGAGCCGAAAGGTTATTTGGGGCTATTTCGACCGTGCGCTCATCTCTTTTTCTGACGCGCCCCTTAAACTTTGCCTTTTTCTAGGTTTTTCCGTCTCGTTTATGGCCCTACTCTATATTCTTGTCGTGCTTGTCCAGAAGGTCTTGGGCTGGTACGTCCCTGGTTGGCCGGCACTTATGGCAGCGATACTCCTGATTGGCGGCGTTCAACTGCTCATGATCGGCTTCATAGGCCTCTATATTAACATCATCTATCTTGAATCTCGACGACGGCCGCGCTACATTATTAACCGCGTTGACGCTAAAGATAATCGCGCGAAGCCTACTGATCATGGGCGTCGCAGACGGGACATTGCATGACACGAATCGATATCGTGCTTCTCAAGCCAGGAAGTCAGAAGCTGCTTTACGGCGACCTGTCCGATTTCGAACTGACGGCCATTGAGCCGCCTTTTTGGGCGGCGCTCCTAGCTGCGTATCTGCGGGGGAAAGGGTTCTCCGTGGCTCTGTTTGACGCCGAGGCCGAAGGCTGGACCCACGAGCAGGCTGCCGCCGCCCTGGCCGAGGCCGAGCCCCGTTTGGCGGTGCTTGTGGCCTCGGGCACCAATCCCTCGGCTTCCACCATGAACATGCAAGGTGCCGGCGCGCTGCTTGCTCGGGTCAAGGAACTTTCCCCGGACACGGCCACCATGCTCTCGGGATTGCATCCCAGCGCCCTACCTGAAAAGACACTCCTTGAGGAGAAACCGGATTTCGTCTGTCAAGGCGAGGGGTTTTATACCTTGCCACCCTTGCTCGAAGCCTTGGCCGGCTCCAGCGAAATCCCGGCCATCGACGGACTGTGGCGGTTGGCCTCGGACGGCAGCGTTGTGCCCGGTGTACGCCCCGCAGTGTTTGCTGATTTGGACGCCCTGCCCATGCCGGCCTGGGACCTCTTGCCTATGGACCGTTACCGGGCGCACAATTGGCATTGTTTTAACGACATTACCCGGCGTCAGCCTTACGCTGTCCTCTCCACCAGCCTAGGCTGCCCGTATCATTGCACATTCTGCTGCATCAACGCGTTGTTTGGCCGGCCCGGCTTACGGACGCGTTCCACGGCCTCCGTGCTGCAGGAAATTGACTGGTTGGTCTCCACGCATGGCGTGCGCAACATCAAGATCCTCGACGAGATGTTTGCTATCAACGAGAAGCGGGTGGTCGAGCTGTGCGACGCCATCGCCGAGCGAGGCTACGATCTTAACATCTGGGCCTATGCCCGGGTCAACACCGTCACCCCGCCGATGATCGAGTCCATGAAACGGGCCGGCGTCAACTGGCTCGCCTATGGTTTCGAGACGGCCAGCCGCCGTGTGCTCGCGGCCAACGCCAAGGGCTACGATCCCGCCAAGGTGGACGCCGTGGTGGACTTGACCCGCCGGGCTGGCATTTACATTTGCGCGAACTTCATTTTCGGCCTCCCCGAGGACGACTACGACAGCATGCAGGAAACTCTCGCCCGTATGCAGGAAATCAACGCCGAGTGGGCCAACATTTATTCCGCCATGGCCTTTCCCGGCTCGAAATTGTACGAGCAGGCCCTGGCCAAAGACTGGCCGCTGCCTGAGACTTGGCGAGGCTATTCCCAGTACGCGCCGGAATGTCGGCCGCTGCCCACCAACTATCTTACGGGCGGCCAGGTCCTTGCCTTCCGGGATTATGCCTTTGACGCCTACTATCGCAACCCGCGCTATCTCGACATGATCCGGCGCACCTTCGGCCTACCCACGGTGCGGCACGTCATGAAAATGTCGGCCAAGTCCCTGCGGCGCGATTTCGCCGAGCCCTACGGCGGCTTCAGAACCGACGAGGCCGCGTCGTGAGGGCGCTTGCGCCCCCGACGATGTATGCTCCGCGCCGCCCCACCGAGCAAACCACGGTGCGTCTTGGCGTAGGCGTTATTATCCTTGACGAGGCTGGCCGGCTTCTGCTGGAACGCCGGAGCGACTGCGGCTGGTGGGGCCTGCCAGGAGGGGCCGTGGATCCAGGGGAGAGCGTGGCCGAGGCAGCCATGCGCGAGGCCTTCGAGGAAACAGGACTCCGCCTTGAACTCACCGGCCTGCTCGGCGTCTATTCCGAGCCAGCGGGCCGCATAGTGATCTATCCCGACAATGGCGACGAGCGCCACCTCGTGGACGTTTTGGTTACAGCCCGCATCGCCTCCGGCGAGTTACGCTCCAGCCAGGAAAGCCTTGAACTGTGCTTTTTCGATCCAGTGGATTTGCCTGACGACATCGTGCCGCCGGCCAGACGGCCCCTGACGGACTTCCTTCTGGGATGCAACAACGTGCTCCGCTAAAGAGGAACCCTCATGATAATCAGCAGAACGCCTTATCGCATCTCCTTTTTTGGCGGCGGTACGGATTATCCTGGCTGGTACAAGGTCCATGGCGGCCAAGTCCTTTCTACGACCATCGACAAATATTGCTACATCACCCTGCGCTATCTTCCGCCTTTTTTTGAGCACAAGATTCGCGTTGTGTATTCAAAGATCGAATCGGTTTCCAATATTGACGATATCCGCCATCCCGCCGTGCGCGAGGTCCTCCGGCACTTGAATTTCGACCGGGGCCTGGAAATTCACCACGACGGCGACCTGCCGGCCCGCAGCGGCATGGGGTCGAGCTCCACCTTCACCGTGGGTCTGCTCAACGCCCTCTACGCTCTCAAGGGCGTCATGCGCAGCAAGCGCCAACTCGTCGAGGAGAGCATTTATATTGAGCAGGAAATGATCAAAGAGACCGTCGGGTCCCAGGATCAGACCGCCGCCGCCTGCGGCGGCCTCAACCACATCGTCTTTCATCCCAGCGGGGATATCGAGGTCCGGCCCGTGACCCTCACCCGGGATCGCCGCCAGGAACTCTCCGACCACCTCATGCTCTTTTACACCGGCATCATGCGCACGGCCTCCGACGTCGCCAAAAGCTACGTCGAAGACATCTGCCAGAAGGAAGCCCTGCTGCACCGCATGAGCGCCATGGTCGACGAAGGGGTGGACATCCTGCAAAGCACCCGATGCATCTGCCGTTTCGGCGAGCTCCTCGACGCCGCCTGGCAGGCCAAGCGTCGCCTGAGCTGCAAGGTCAGTAACGACGTGGTAGACAACCTTATGGCCCGGGCCAAGGATAACGGGGCCATCGGAGGCAAGATCGCCGGGGCCGGCGGCGGCGGCTTCATGCTGCTCTTTGTGCCACCCTCAGCACAAAAGCGCGTACGAAACGCCCTGGGCGAACTGCTGCACGTGCCGTTTCACATTGCTGCCGACGGCAGCCAGATCATTTTTTACGATCCCGCCGTGGACGATTTCCGCCATATCGAGGACGAACGCTCCAGGCGCGAAATCCAGTGTCTGCGGGAACTTGGAACCCTGAAGTCGGGGGGAGGCTTGTCGTGAAAAGCGAGACGATGCTCGCCCTGTACCGTTCCATGCTGCGCATCCGGCGCGTTCAGGAACGGATCGAGTCCTTGTATCTGCAAGACGCCATGAAGACTCCGGTGCATCTGTGCATCGGTCAGGAAGCCATCGCCGCCGGTATCTGCCTGGCTCTTGAACCCGACGACTCCATTCAGAGCAACCACCGCGGCCACGGCCACTATCTGGCCAAGGGCGGTGACCTCAAGGCCATGATCGCCGAGTTGCACTGCAAGGCCACGGGCTGCTCTGGCGGCTTCGGCGGCTCCATGCATCTGGTCGACGTCGCGGCAGGACACCTCGGCAGCTCCTCCATCGTAGGCGGCGGCATCCCCATTGGCACGGGCATAGGTCTGGCTATGCGGATGCGTCGCACCAGCCAGGTCAGCGTGGTCTTTTTCGGCGACGGCGCGGCCGACGAGGGCGTGCTGTACGAAAGCCTCAACTTCGCCATGCTCAAGCGTCTGTCCGTGATTTTCGTCCTGGAGGACAACCGCTGGGCCGTATGCTCCCCACGCGACTCGCGCCAGACCGGTGACAACGTCTTCCTGCGCGGGGCCGATCCAGACCGGCTCTTTACCGCCCGTCTGGACGGCAACGACGCCGAGATCGTCCACGAGACCGCCCGGGCGGCCGTGGCCCGGGGCCGATCGGGTGCCGGCCCGTCGCTTTTGGTGTGCGACACCTACCGCATCATGGGACACGCCGGCTGCAAGGCCCAGGAGCCTTCCGGCTATCGCGACGCCTGCGAAATCGACGCATGGTCCGATAAATGCCCGGTGGCCCTGTACCGGGCCAAGCTTGCCTCCCGAGGCATCCTGGACGAGCCCACCGAAGCGGCCATGGAAGCGACGATCGCGGCGGAAATCACCGAGGCCTTCGACTTTGCGGCCCAAAGCCCGCTGCCCCACGACGGCGACCTCCACAAGCATCTTTTCAGCGAGTAACGCACATGCCCTGGTCACAGATCAAACCGGATATGGACGAGCCCGATTACGGCCGTGACAACGGCCTGGACGGGCGCCGCGTCACCTACGCCGCCGCCACCCGTGAAGCCTTGGCACAGGCGCTCAGTCTCGACGAACGCGTCTTCGTCATGGGCCAAGGCGTCGACGACCCCAGCGGCATGTTCGGCGCTTCCCGCGGCCTGCACCTGGAATTCGGAAACGAACGCGTCTTTGACACGCCCCTGGCCGAAACGGCCCTGACCGGCGTGGCCGTGGGCGCGGCCCTGGCCGGCATGCGGCCCGTCTACATGCACAACCGCCCCGATTTCCTGTTCCTGGCCCTGGACCAACTGGCCAACCACGCCGCCAAATGGCGTTTCATGTTCGGTGGCGCGGCTCCGAGCGTCCCCCTGGTCATCTGGGCCTGCATCGGCCGGGGCTGGGGGTCGGCGGCCCAGCATTCCCAGGCCTTACAAGGCATCTTCCAGCATATCCCCGGCCTCAAGCTCGTCATGCCCTCCACCTGTCACGACGCCAAGGGCCTCATGTTGGCCGCCATCAAGGACGACAATCCCGTAGTTATCATCGACCACCGCTTCAATTTCAAAAACAAGGGCATCGTGCCCGAAGATCCCTATCTCGTGCCCCTCGGCAAGGGCATCGTCCGACGCCCGGGCCGTGACGTCACCGTAGCCGCCTTTTCCCATCTGGTCGCCGACGCCTACATGGCGGCCGAGGAACTGGCTCGCGAGGACGGCATCGAGGTCGAGGTCATCGACCCGCGCAGCATCCGCCCCCTGGACGAGGAGCTCATCCTCGGCTCTCTGGCCCGCACCGGCCGTCTGGTGGTGGCCGACACCGGCTGGAAAACCGGCGGCGTCACGGCCGAAGTGGCCGCCCTGGCCGCGGAAAAGGGCTTCGCCTCGCTGAAGGCCCCGGTGGCCCGGGTGGCCAGCCCCGATCTGCCCACCCCGGCCGGCTACACCCTGGAGGCCGCCTATTACGTGGGCAAGGACCAGATCAAGGACGCTGTGCGGCGCGTGGCCCGGGCCTAGCCGTCCAGCCCCGGAAAGGATGGAGCCATGCACAACGACGCCCGCGTGTTCATCGCCGGCGGCGGCAAGGCCGTTTGCCGGGCCATCCGGCGCGCCCTGGCCGCATCCGGCGTCAGCCAGGTGGCCGGAGCCGGCGACAACGAACCCGATTACGCCGATCAGGCCGCCGTGGAGCGGTTTTTCGCCGACTTCCACCCCGAATATGTCTTCATCGCCGGCGGCAAGGCCGGGGGCATCGGCTACAACCGCGCCCATCCGGCCACCCTGGGGCTGGACAACCTGCTTCTGGCCACCCACGTTATGGACGCGGCCCGCCGCCACGGAGTGAAAAAGCTGGTTAATCTGGCCAGCTCCTGCTGCTATCCCAAGGTCTGCCCACAGCCCATGGCCGAGGAGCACCTCATGACCGGCCCGCTGGAGCCCACCAACGAGGCCTACGCCCAGGCCAAGCTGGCCGGCATGGCCCTGGCCAAGGCCTACCGCCAGGAATACGGCCTGGACTACGTCACGGCCATTCCCACCAATTACTTCGGCCCCGGCGACGACTTCAGCCCCGAAAACTCCCACGTGGTCGGGGCGCTGCTCAGCCGTTTCCACGCCGCCAAGCACAACGGCGATCCCGAGGTCGTGGTCTGGGGCACGGGACGTCCTCGGCGCGAATTCCTGTACGTCGACGACGTGGCCTCGGCCTGTCTGGCCGTCATGGACGGCTACAGCGACGAGGCGCCCATCAACATCGCCGGCGGCGAGGATCTCTCCATCGCCGAACTGGCGGCCATGGCCGGGGAAGTCGTCGGCTACCAGGGCGCGCTGCGCTTTGCTGTCGACAAGCCCGACGGCATGATGCAAAAGCGCCTGGACGCCTCGAAACTGCTGGCCCTGGGCTGGTCGCCGGCCCATGACTTCAAAACGGCCCTGCGCCATACCTACCAATGGTTTTGCGGTCAGTCCGCCTGACCGCCCACGCCCAGAGGAACGCCATGTCCAAAATGAAAGTGCCCTTCGGCACCATTTCCATCCCCCCCCGGGCCAAGGAACTCATCAACGAGGCCCTCGAGATCAAGCGGGTGTCCTGCGGCCGTATGGTCCGCCAGTTCGAAGAAGGCTTTGCCAAGCTGCTCGGCATGCCCCACGCCGTAGCCGTGGCCACGGGCACCGACGCTGACGCCCTGGCCCTGGCCTTGCTGCACGACTTTGGGGCCACCCCGGAAAGCGAAGTCATCATTCCGGCCCTGTCGTTTGTGGCCACCGGCAACGCCGTGCTCCACGCCCGGCTGACCCCGAAGTTCGTGGACATCGACCGCAAGACCCTTAACATCGACGTCTCCAAGATCGAAGCGGCCATCACCGAACGCACCAAGGCCATCATGCCTGTGCACCTCATGGGCAAGCCGGCGGACATGGACCCCATCATGGACATCGCCGCCCGCTACAATCTCACCGTGGTGGAAGACGCCGCCGAAGCCCACGGCATGCTTTACAAAGGCAAGCCGGCAGGGGCCATCGGCCATCTCGGGGCCTTTAGTCTGTACGTCGCCCACATCATTTCCACCATCGAGGGCGGCATCATCACGTGCCGCAGCGAAGAGCACGCCGAGATCCTCATTTCCCTGCGCTCCCACGGACGGGGCTGCTCCTGCCCGTCCTGCGTGCTCTCCACCACTCAGAGCTACTGCGCCAAACGTTTCCGCGACGGCCAGGACATCCGCTTCACTTTCCCCCGGGTGGGCTATTCCTGCAAAATGAACGAACTGGAAGCCGCCGTGGGCCTAGCCAACATCGACGTCTACGAAGACATCGTGGCCACCCGGCACGCCAACCTCAAATACGTCCTGGACCGGTTCGAGCGCTTCGCCCCCTTCCTCTCCACCATCACCGAGGAGTCCTGGGAGAAGATCGGCCCCCACGCCATTCCCGTGGTGGTCAACGAAGCCGCCTCCTTTACCCGCGACGAGCTGGCTTCGTACCTGGAACAAAACGGCGTCGAGACCCGCACCCTTTTCGCCTCCATGCCCACCCAGTGCCCCGGCTTCGCCTACCTCGGCCACCAACTCGGCGAATTTCCGGTGGCCGAATACATGGGGCACAACGGTTTCCACATCGGCTGCCACCATGATCTCGGCATCGCCGAAATGGAGTATTTCCTCCACGTCCTGGACAAGTTCCTCACCGAGCGCCAGTCCTAAAGGCCGGCGCGGCAAACACGAACACACGGAAACACCATGGAAAAGCAAAGCATTCTCGTCACCGGCGGGGCCGGCTACCTCGGTTCCGTCATGGTCCCGGCCCTGCTGGCCCAGGGCTACAAGGTCACCGTCCTTGACTCGCTGCTGTTCGGCCAGGATTCCCTGCTCGACTGCTGCCACTACGACGGCTTCGACTTCATCAAGGGCAACATCGCCGATACCGCCCTCATGGAGTCCCTGGTTCCCAAGTTCGACGTCGTCATTCCCCTGGCCGCCATCGTGGGCGCGCCGGCCTGCAAGCTCAATCCGTCCCTGACCACCATGGTCAACCACGATGCTTACCTGCATCTGATCAAGATCCTGAGCCCCTCCCAGCGCGTGGTCTTCCCCACCACCAACAGCGGCTACGGCATCGGCGAAAAAGACGCCTACTGCACCGAAGAATCCCCGTTGCGCCCCATCTCCGAATACGGCCTGTGCAAAGTGGAGATCGAAAAGGCCTTCCTGGACAAGGGCAACGCCGTCAGCTTCCGCCTGGCCACCGTGTTCGGCATGAGCCCGCGCATGCGCATGGACCTGCTCGTCAACGACTTCACCTACCGGGCCTTCAAGGACCGCTTCATCATCCTTTTTGAAGAGCATTTCCGCCGCAACTACATCCACGTGCGCGACGTGGCCAAGGCCTTCCTCATGGCCCTGGAAAAGTACGACATCATGAAGGGCCAAGCTTACAACGTGGGGCTGAGCACCGCCAACCTGACCAAGCGCCAGCTGTGCGAGAAGATCAAGGAACACATTCCGGACTTCTACATCCACTCCGCCGCCGTCGGCGAAGACCCGGACAAGCGCGATTACATCGTGAGCAACGACAAGATCGAGGCTCTGGGCTGGCGTCCCGATTTCGACCTCGACCGGGGCATCCGCGAACTGCTCATCGGCTACCGTATCCTCAAGCCCAATCGGTATGCCAACGTCTAACAGCGGCCTTGCTGGCGGGCCGGTCCGCGAAGCCATTGTCCTGTGCGGCGGGCAGGGAACGCGTTTACGCGCGGCCCTGCCCGCTTTGCCCAAGGTATTGGCTCCTATCGCCGGCCGGCCTTTCATCGCCTACCAGTTGCGGGCCCTGGCCCGGCTCGGCATCCGCCGGGTGGTCCTGGCCACGGGCTATCTGGCCGACGCCGTTTGGGAAGCGCTGGGCGACGCCCAGGAAGGCATGGATCTGGTCCACTCCCGGGAACAGACGCCCCTGGACACCGGCGGCGCGCTGCGCCTGGCCCTGCCCAGCCTCGACGGCGAGGCGGCGCTGGTCCTTAACGGCGATTCCTACCTTGATGCGGATCTTTCCCCCCTGGTCGCCCCCCTGGCCGATGCGCCCCCTTGCCTCATGGCCGCCGCCGCCTTGGCCGACACCACCCGTTTCGGCAGGCTGCTGTTCCAGGAAGACGGCGCGGTGACCGCTTTTACCGAAAAAGGGCTGTCCGGCCCGGGCCACATCAACGCCGGCGTCTACCGGTTCACCCGCCAGACCCTTGAAGCCCTTCCGGCCGACCGGCCCGTCTCCCTGGAGCGCGAAGTTTTTCCGGGACTCATCGGACGCGGCCTGCGGGCCATCCCCCTGTCCGGCGCGTTCCTGGACATCGGCACCCCGGAATCCTATGCTGCGGCCGAGGCGTTTTTCGCCGCAGTCGGGCCGTAGGCCGACAAAGCGCGCTGAAGGTCGCCCAACATGGCGCTTCCCGCGAAATACGTCGCCCTGGGGCTGGCGGCCGTCGTCATCCTCGCCTGGCTGTGGCTGCCACAGACCAACGCCTACTGCCGGCCGGTCGATTATTTTGCCGAGCAACAGTGCTTTTTTATCTCGGACGGCATCACGTCGCCGGAGCAGGACGCCCATGGCAGGTATTGCTGGGCGCTGGGACCGACGGCAGCGACAAAATGCTTTTGGGGCAAATCCGGAAAAGTCCGTCTCCATATCGGCCTGCGTTCTCCTTTTGCCGGCCAGATCATCGCCCTGTTCGTCAATGGGGTCGCCGTGTATTGCCTTACCAAAGCCGAAGCCCAAGACGGACCGGACCAAACCACTCTGGCCCTAGATGTTGATTTCAAAAGGGGCGTCAACATTATAGAATTTCAGTCAAATTTCTACAACAATCATCCGACGCGCGTGTTGGCCGACGACAGAAGCCTCTCGTTTACGCTGACGCAATTGCGCCTTGAGCCACTATGATGTCTTGCTGTTTGACGCACCGAGGGCGCGTGACGGCCTTGTTGTTGCTCCTGGCCTACGGGCTCTTTGCCTGGCATCTGGCCAGCCGCTGCCCGGTCGGCATATGGCAGACGAGAACCGCCCAGGCCACGATGCTCGGCGGCAATGAGGACCCGGACGGGGTCTATTTGCCTTCGGCCGTACACCTGTTCGACGCCCGCTACCCCCAGTTCTACCTTGGCACGCCGGGCCTGACGCTCCAGTACGCTCTGTATGGCGTCGTCAAGGCCTATTACTTCCTGGGCAAGGACTTTCCCACCCAGGATTTCGTGGATTTCGCGGCCTACCACTGGGAGACGGTCAACGCACTGGCCCGTCTCTTCATGGCCCTGACCCATGCCTTGACCGGCTACCTCGTTTATCGCCTGACCCTTGTCCTGGGCCTTGGCCCACGGGTCGGTCTGGCGGCGGCCGGACTCTACATGACCTCGTATGCCGTCTTGTGGTATTTCATCAAGATCTCGCCGGAATCCCTGATGACGGTGTTTTTTGTGCTGACGCTGCTGTTGTGCCGCCAGGCGGCCGATAATCCGGCCCGGACCAAGCAGGCGGCCTGGGGAGGCTTTTTCTGCGGACTTACCTGGCTGACCAAGGTGCACTACCTCTACGCCTTGCCGGCGATCATGGTGGTCCAGCTCGCCATGGCCCCAAAAATCGCCAGGAAACGGCTCATCGTCGCATTTCTCGCTGCCTTTCTCGGCACCATCGCCCTGGGCTCGCAGCATATCGAGTTCGGTAAATGGGCCGAGGGCTGGCGCGGGGCCATCAAGGAGCATTCCTGGTCCAACAGCGACGTCAAGACTTACGCGGCCTTCGATATGGCCAAGCCCGCGACCTACTTCCAGACCCTTGTTGAAAAAACTGCGCACCAACTGGCGTTCGTGACGGCGCTGGCCACCCTGTCCGTCCAGGACAACGGCGAGACGTTTCCGCTTCTAGCCACAGAGATTGCCTTGTTCGCCGTAGCCGCCCTCGGATACGGCCTGAGACTGCGCAATGGAAAGTACGACCTTGTGCTGCTGCTTATCCTTTGCAGCTCCGTTCCGGTCCTGATTTTTCGCATAAGCGCCCACTACTGGTTCACAAATTTCGTAATATTGTCGATTTTTGCTGCCAACGCCATTTGTAACTATCTTTGCCGGCCCAATGCGCTAGCGGCCGCCGTTGTCTGCGTCGCCATCATTCATGCGCCGGGCCTGTTTGATTTCATCCATTCCAAATCCCTCGACATCGACCATTACACCAAGGAATACGCCCCCTATTACCAGGCCTTGCAGGCCGCCGGGCCGACCAGGAATTGCGGCGTCATCCTGCACGGCGTGCCCTTTAATCCCCTGCGCCTGGGCGGCTTTTACCTGGTGTCCGGCCTGTCGCCCGAAACGGGCGTCGTGAAAGCCTTTGCCTCAAGATTCAAAGTGATTGAAGACGCTTCCGAACGCACCCGGTACGAGGCCTTCCTTGGCTCGGTCGTCTCGGTTCACTCCACAGGGTATGACATTCTTCCGACTTGCCCATAGCGGCGGCCAAGGCCGCCAGGGCCGTGGTTCCGACCTGCCGAGCCTGGGCCGCCTGTCCAGGCCGGGACTTTCGGGAGCGACGCCGTGACCGTCTCGAAAGCAAGCTCCCTCGACGCCCCCTGTCCCTTCTGGACGCCCGTGGTCATGGCCGCCCTGATCGGGGCCGCCTGCGGCCTGGCCGCCGCCACGTGGCCCGTGAGCCTGGAAAACGGCCAGGCCTTGGCCGGCCGCATCCCCTTTGTCGCCGAAAGCGCCTGGAACGTGTATCTTTTCCGGTTATGGGCCCTGATCAACCAATTGACCGCCGGCCTGCTGGCCCTGGGCTTCGACGGCCCAAGCGTGGCCATGATTATCGGGGGGCTGACCGGCGCGCTGTCCTTCGCCGCCTTGAGCGCCCTGGTCTTGGCCTTGGGCGGCGCAGGCCCTGCCGCCGTTGTGGCGCCAGTGTTCATCTATCTCTATGAACTCAAGGGCATCGGCTTCAGCTACCCCATTGACCTGATGCGCACACCCCACATCTTCGGCATTATCGGCTTTTCCTACGTGCTGCTCGTCCTTGGAGTGTTCGGCGTCGGACGACGGCGCGCGGCCTGGGGGCTGGCCGGCCTGGCCCCGGCCGTGCATCCGACCTGGGGCGCGTTCTGTCTGGGCATGCTCGGCCTGGGGAGCCTGCTTGACGCCGAAGCCAGATCGCATCTGCGCCGGGATCTGCCGCCCCTGGCCCTGGGGTTGATCCTGAGCGCCGCCAGCTACGCCCTGCAACGCCGCCTTGGCGGCGCGGCCTTCGCCCCGGCCGGCCCCATCGACATGGGCGACTACCAATTGTTCTTGCGCGCTCACGACGTCCACCGTCTGCGCTTTGAACCCTTGGCCCTGGACGTCATCTTCTTCGTGTTCACCGTGGCCGGGCTGTGCCTGGCCCTGGTCCGGAAGCTGTTGCCGCCAAGCGGCGCGGTTCTCGGCAAATGTTTGCTGGCCGGCCTTGGAACGGCGGCGGCCCTGACGGCGGCGGCTCCCCTGTTCCCGGAGTTCCTACCCTTGCAGATGCTGATGGCCCCGCGCTTTTTTAACTTGGCCATCATCCTGGCCATGCCGCTCTTTTTCGCGCTGACCACCCGGCCGGCCGCCGGTCTCCGGGAAAACGCCCTGGCCGGCCTTTGCCTCGTCGCTGTGTGGGCGGCCGGCTCCAGCGACCTCCTGCGCGGCATGGCGGCAACGGCGGCCCTTTGCCTTTCCTTGATTTTCATTTTCCGGCCTGACCGGCTGTCGTCCCAGGTAAATCCGGTGCAGCGCCTCCTCGACGGCCTTGGCCGTTGTTGCAGTCCGGCCGCAGCCCTGGCCCTGGCCCTGTTCCTGGCCGTGGAGGGCTATTACGAGGCCTACGCCATAAAGGCCCGCTTCCACGACGCCTCCAACGATTCCTTCTACGCCCTGTGCCAGAACAGGCCCGGCCCCTTGTTGCCCGCCGCCGGCCTACTCTATCCCCAATGGAACATTGCTCGGCCCGTGATCTTTTATCCCGGCGGCCTGGATCTGGCCTCCTACTTCCCGGACCTGCTGCCCGGCATGCGCCGCCTAGCCCTTAGCGTCTACGGCCAGGACATCCTCGCCACGTCGCCAGGACCTCGCCGCAGCTCCCTGGCCGACCACCGCGCTTTATGGGAAGCCAGGAGTACCGAGGACTGGCGGGAGCTCGGCCGGCGCTTCGGCTTTACCGATATCCTTGTCCCGGCCGACTGGCGGCTGTCCCTGCCACTTGTCGGCTCCAACTGCGCCCAGGCCCTCTATGCCGTCCAATAACCCCACCCAACGCGGCCCGCGCCTGCTCCTTGCCGGCGGCCTACTGGTCCTGCTTGTCCTGTTCGCTCTATGGCGTCGCGACCAGGCCCTTCGCGCCGTGCCCCTGCCCATCGAACTGACGGCCAACGTCGCCCTGGCCCCCGGCGTCACCTTGTGCGGCTTCGGCGATCTGGAAGGCCTGGGCGATCCCCGGCCTTACCGTTGGGGCATGGGACCCATGTCCCAGATCGGCTTCATCGCGCCCTTCGCCGGCCAGGGCGTCGTGGTCCTGGCGGTGTCAAGCCCCTGCGTCCCCGACCAGGCACTAGCCGTTTTGGCAAACGGCAAAACCGTTGGGACGCTTTCCGGCCCGCAGGCCCTGCCGCCGGGCGAGACGCCGGGACAAGAAATGCGCCTGCGGTTTCCGATCCGTCGCGGCTATAACACCGTGGCCCTGCGCTACACCGATTGGAACCACGGCCACCAAGTCTGCTCCGCCGGGGACTCCCGGCGCTTTGCCGTGCGTTTTTCCCGGTTGGCCATACTCGGCGCGCCCTAAAGCGGACGCCGACATGAACGCCGCCCTGCAGCGGCCGAGGAATTGTTTATGTCCCAATACGACTTCATCATTGCCGGGGCCGGCATCGTCGGCCTGACCACCGCTTGCGAGATCTTAAACCGCGCCCCATCGGCCAAGGTGGCGGTAGTCGAAAAGGAAGCCACCCCCGGACGCCATGCCAGCGGCCGTAATAGCGGCGTGCTCCACTGCGGCCTATATTACGGCAGCGACACGCTCAAGGCCAAGGTCTGCGCCACAGGCGGTCGGGCCATGAAGGCCTTTGCCTACGCCCACGGCATCCCCTGGTCCAACAACGGCAAAGTGCTCGTGGCCACCGATCCGAGCCAGTTGCCGGCCGTGGACCGGCTGATGCAAAACGCCGCCGACAACGCCATTCGGGCCGAGCGCATCGACAACAAGACCCTGCTTGAACTGGAGCCGGCCGCGCCTCCCGACGCCGTGGCCGCCATTCACTGCCCGGACACCGCCGTCATCGACATCAAGGCCGTCCTGGAAACCCTGCGGACGCAACTGGCCGAACGGGGGGCGCGGTTTTACTTTCAGCGGCGCATCATCGGACCGGCTCCGGACGGGGCGCTCCAAACTTCCGACGGCCCCATCCGAGGCGGCTTCCTTTTCAACTGCTGCGGCGCTTACGCCGACGTCCTGGCCAAGGCACACGGCTTTGCCCGGCAATACATCCTGGTCCCGTTCAAGGGGATCTATTGGAAGCTCTCCCCGCAGAAAAATCCCCTGGTCCGGGGCAACATCTATCCCGTGCCCGACATCTCCATGCCGTTTCTCGGGGTGCACTTCACGCGGGGCATCAGCGGCGACGTCTACGCCGGACCAACGGCCATTCCGGCCCTGGGCCGGGAGAACTACGGCATCCTGGCCGGCGCGAAATGGGGCGAAGCCGCGACCATTCTCGGCCGCCTGGGCCTACTCTACCTAGGCAACCAAAATAATTTTCGCCTGCTGGCCCATACGGAAGTGCGCAAGTATTCCAAAACGTTTTTCCATCAGTGCGCCAGGCGGCTGTTTCCGGGACTGGCCATCGAGGACCTCGTGCCCACAAACAAGTCCGGCATCCGGCCTCAGCTCGTCAATGTCGCCACCAAGCGCCTAGAGATGGACTACGTCTTCGAGGGCGACAAGCGCTCGCTGCACGTGCTCAACGCCATTTCCCCGGCCTTTACCAGCAGCTTCGCCTTCGCCCAAATGATTGTTGACCGAAGCGGCGCGCTGTAGCACCGTGCGCCCTACCCTGAACAAAACGCCCCGCGAGATCACTATGCGTCACCTCTTGGATCGTTATCCGGCCCTCGCGCCGTTGACCCGTGAACTGGCGTCCGCCGGCGCGTTGTTGGAACGAACGGTCCGGGCCGGAGGCAAGATGCTGGTCTGCGGCAACGGCGGCAGCGCGGCTGATGCCGAGCATATCGTAGGCGAACTCATGAAGGGATTTTGCCTGCCGCGCCCCCTGACCGCGAAGCAACGCCAAACCCTGACCGAGGCCTTTCCCGGGGAAGGCCCGGCTCTGGCCGATTCCTTGCAACAGGCCATTCCTGCCGTGTCGCTGGTTGCCGGCGTCAGCCTGCCCACGGCCTTTGCCAATGACGTTGGGGCTGTCAACGTCTTCGCCCAGCAAACCCTGGGACTTGGACGGCCAGGAGATTTGCTCTGGGCCATCAGCACCTCGGGTAATTCCCCCAACGTCCTCGCGGCGCTCCGAGTGGCCCGGGCCTTCGGCCTGTCCACTTTGGGCATGACCGGCCCGGGAGGCGGCCGGATGGCCGACCTGTGCGATGTGCTGCTAGCCGTGCCCGGGGAAAGCACGGCGGCGATCCAGGAATTGCATCTGCCCGTCTATCACGCCCTGTGTGAAACCCTCGAACAGAGCCTGTTCGGACAATGAAACGCGGCCGCAATGTCGCTAGGCCGTGACCCCAAGACGGAGAACGGGAATCCATGACAATGCTGCCGCGTCCGGCCGTGTTCTTTGATCGCGACGGCGTCCTGAACCAAGACACGTGCTATGCGCACACCGCCAGGACGACGGGCCGACGGTCAAAACCGCCCCCATGCCCCCGCAGCTTATCCCCAAGGGCTGCGGGACTAGTGGCTTAGTGCTGGCCTCGAAGACCGTCGATGGGCTGTCGTTCTACCGCCAGGAACGCATATTCGAGCGTCTGGGCCTGGACCAGCCCCAGACGCTCAACGGACAAGTGTTCAGTTTGCCATTCGCGGGACAGGCTCAGAGGTGTGCCCGAAAAACGTTGGTTTCAGGGAGACCAGCAGGTGTTCAGCCCGTCATGGCCAGGGAGGGCCAAGAGATCTCCCAAAACAATCTCTTGATTCGCCCTCCTAAAACAGCCAATATCAACTCGGGTTCTGGGAGATTATAAGGGCGGGGCAACAACTTCTATGAGACGGACTGTCCTATGTTGATCGGTTAGGGGTCTGCTCACGAAACGGAAAAAATCGTACGCTAAGCCTCAGCAAGCATCCGGAGCGGCCGAAATTTACCTTGCTCGATCAGCTTGTGCTGCCGCCAGATGTAGTCGCCGGTCAGGTTGATGTGCTCCCAGCCCAGGGGGGACAGATGTGGCAGCAGCTTCTCATCGATGGCCTGGCTAGTGTCGCGTAGCAAATGGATAGCGCGTTCCAGATAGACCGTGTTCCACAGGATTATCGGTTCTCCCCTGTACGAAAACGCTACCCGGGAGGGGGTCCGCCGCCATGCTTCTTTTTTTTCAGCACACCCTGGCCCGGGGCCTTGGCGTCGAGGACACTTCCGTCCTGCCGTGCAATTCCCCCTGACCTGGATTTTGGCCGGTACGATGTCGAGCTTTTCGCTGACTTCCTCACCGATGCGGACCAGCTCAGCGCCGCAGGGGCAGGCCTTCTCCGATTCCGGCAGGTCGTGGATGATCTCCACCCGGGGCAGATCCGCAGGGATGGGGCGACGGCCGCGTTTGCGGCGGGTGCCCGCCGGAGCGCAGGCCTCCTCGAAAGTCTGCGGCTTGTGCTCCTCCACAGTCTGTTCGGCTTCGTCGAAGAGGGAAAGCTGCTGCTCCTGGCCGGTACGGGGGGTTTTCTCGGATTTGGGACCGTAAATGATCAAGTTCAGGAGCCGAAGGCGCTGCTCCAATTGGGCAATTTGCGTCCGATGATCGGCAATGACACTCTTGAGAACGGCGGGGTCGTCAGGAAGGGAATTGATGTCCACGGCCTGAGCAATATGTCAGTATTATTCAATTTAATCAAGATAATACTGGTCAAAAGAGCGTCGAATACTCTAGCCGGGAATGCCCTTTCACGGCCAGAGGATCAAGTCCGTCGAGCAGCCAAGCGAGCTGCCTGGAGTCGATGGACAGCACCTCGGCCTCGTGAGTTGGCCAGCGAAACACATGGCGCTCCAGGCGCTTTTGCCAGAGACAAAAGCCATTGCGATCCCAGTAGAGCAGCTTGACGATAGTCCGACTGCGGTTACAAAATCCGAACAAGTGGCCGGCGAACGGATCGAGCGTAAGCTGCTGTGACACCAGGATGGACAGGCCGTCGATGGCCTTGCGCATGTCCGTGGCCCCCAGGGCCAAGTAAACCCGAACGTCGTTTGCCGGCAGCATCATAACCGAGCCAGCGTGCGGACAAGCTTTTCCAGCACCGGCGCGGCGAAGTCGCCTCTGATCTCAATGCGAAAGGCGTTGCCCACGTGCACCAGCATCGGCTCAGGCGCGGTTGCCATGTCCGCCTGGGGCGACGCGGACAGCGACACAGGGACGATTGCGAAGCAAGGCGCTGGCTCTTCGTCGGCCGATCTCGCCAAACGCTTCCGCCAATAGCCCCATGAACTTGGGGAAAGGTCATGCCGCCGGCAGTAAGCCCCCTGGCTCAGACCACTGCCTCGCCAAGACTCAAAATGTCCAGCCCAATACGCCGCCTTCTCTGATCTATGCTCCGTTGCTGATGCTGCCATGGGCGTCCCTCCTGGGGACATTCCATGCCAGAAAACTCAGGAGACGTAAGAAGGACTTCTTTTGACGGTTACGGAAATACTCGGCCACATGGTCGCCACCGGACCCGTCCTCGACGTACGCATCGGCCAGCAAGCGCAGCGTGGACAGGGTTTTGTCCAGATCATCCAGCCGGGCCAAAGCGTCGTGGAGAATGGCGCTAGACATTGCTGGCCACCTCCTGGCCCTGTCCCTTGCCGTGAATGGCGTCCATGACCAGCAGCGCGGACTTGAACAACCGGGAAGCGAACGCGGTTCCCAGGGCCTTCAGGTTCTCGTCGGTCAGCCGGTGGGGCGCGAGAATAGCCTCGGCCAACTCGGCCATCTGGTTGGCATCGGTCTCGGCGAACTTCAAGGCCTGGATGAGATCGTCCCGAATTTGGGGCAACTTGCCGGCAAGGGCATCGACATGTACTTGTTCAGCAGCCATAGCGCACCTCCGTTGTGTGCATGGTTAGGCCGGGCCTTGGGAACGCGACCTCCCTTGGCTCGGCTGTTTTTATTTTACGCCCCGGATCTACTCCTGGGCATCGTCCTCGAATAGTCGGCCGCCGCCCTTGGCCTCATAGTAGGCGGCAAGGTCCGCTTTGGAGATGATGAACATCCGGCCCAGCTTGGCGGCCTTGAGGTGCCCACGCTGGACTTCACGCCTGATGGTTTCCTCATGAACGCCAAGGATTTCGGCCACCTCCCTGGTGCTATAGGCGGTGCGAGTGGGGTCGACGATCATCGCAGTAATATCCTCCTCGGCCCAGGACGCCCTGGCCGGGTCAATCAGTTCGGGGTGCTCCTTGGCGAGGCGGTCAAGGTTTGCCCGCGCCACCCGGATAGCTTCGAGATCCAGAACGGCCTTGCTCATGCAGCCAGCAACCGCTTTACCTGTTCGGCCAGGAACGCCTTGCCACTACGGCTGGCAAATCCCCTGGCTTCCAATTCCTTGGCGATACCTCGGAGGCTCAGGCCAGCACCATGAAGCCGGCGGGCCTCGGCGATAACCTCCTGTTCCGCAGAGACGGGAATCAGCTTCACGCCATCGGTGGCCAGGGAGTAGCCATAGGGAATCTGGCCCACTCGCTCGCCCCGGCGCTTCATCGCGCCCATGGCCGACTTGGTGCGGGCACCGATCAAAAGCCGCTCATATTCCGCGAACGCATCGACCATCCGGCGCATCAAGATCGACGCCGGGTCGTCGCCGTCAGTACCTTCACCGGCAGCGGAAACGATCCTGGCACCCTTCCGGCTGACGGCCCGTTCAATCAGGGCAACCTGAATCGGGTCACGACCTAATCTGTCCCTCTTCGCCACCAACAAAACGTCGCCCTTGCCCATCGTCGCCACGGCGTCCAGCAAACCCGGCCGGGCTTCCAGGCCCTTGGAACCGGAGATGCCCCGGTCCTCGAACACGGCCGTCAACTCGGCTTCCTGGGACTTGGCGAAGCGCCGGCAAGCGTCCAGCTGGGCGGCAAGGCCAGCACCGCTTTCGGCCTGATCCAGGGTGGAGACTCGGAGATATGCGAAAATGGCCATGACGTTTACCTCCATGGACATGGTGGGAATATAGGCCAATAGTCGTCTATTGTCAACTTTAAACAACAGGCTTGTCACGATGGGTCCGCTTCGTGACAGAGGCTCCACCCGTTCCTCGCCACCAGCACCGACACGAGCGCCACCTCGATGGCCGGCACCACCTTGACCGCTTGTGACTTAAAAACTACACATACAGACATGAACGTCGTCCGCCGCTACCGAACCGAGGATGGCCGGGAGGTCGTCACCGAATGGCTGGCGGGCTTACGGGACATCCGAGCACGCGCTCGAATCGCAGCCAGGATAGACAGGCTCAAGGCCGGCAACCTGGGCGACACCAAGCCGCTACGAGACGGCGTGTCGGAGCTGCGAGTGGACTACGGGCCAGGGTATCGCGTCTACTTCGGCGTCGTGGGCTTCCAGGTGATCCTGCTCCTGTGCGGCGGCGACAAGCGGACCCAGAGCGCCGACATCGACAAGGCCGTGGACTATCTGGCCGACTTCAAACGGAGGGTGTAAACGTGAAAAACCTGAACAGGGCCAGCGTCAGCCATGATGACGCCCTTGTCCGTGAGCTGCGAACTGACCCAGCCTTCGCCGCTGAATATCTCCAGGCCGCCATGGAAGACACCGAGGAGCCGGCCGTGCTGCTCATCGCCTTGCGCCACGTGTCGGAAGCCTACGGCATGGCCGACGTCGCCAAGGCCGCCGGCATCAAGCGGGAAAGCCTGTATCGCGCACTGTCACCCAAGGGGAACCCGACGCTCAAGACCCTGACAGCAGTGCTCAAGGCCGTGGGGCTGCGGCTAGCCGTTGCTCCTGGCTCATCGGGACAGCAGCCAGCTTGCGCCTAAACTGCTCGAACACGGGGAGATGACCATGCCGCCAGATTGCAGGACGATAAAGCCCATCGGCGTCAAGTGCAGCAATTGCGGACATAGCTACACCACCAAGCCAGAACCGCATGACGATCAAGGGCAATGGCGTCTTCCAGGCTGTCCGAATTGTGGCACAGGAGAATCGTTTTACACCCCGAGCGCCCCAGACGATTTGCCGCCATGTTCCAACGACTGACGCGCCGGGCATTCGCCTACATCTGCCAGGGAATCGCCATCATGATCGGCTTGGCCGTCATGGCCCGCAAGCGATGGTCCCGACCATGACCAAGCCCACCTTCACCGTTGGCATCGGCCAGTACGCGGACATGTACGACCTGCACCTGGCTGCCGTCGGGGCCCTGCGGAAAGCCGGCCTTGAGGATCACGCCCGGGAACTGCGGCAGCGCGGCATGGACGCGCCGTCCTGGTACGACATGCTGGTGCTGATCGGCGAATATCTGGACGTGGATCTGGAACCCTGTAGCCGGGGACGCGGATAGGTACCAACACCGCCCCGGCTTATTCCAGCGAATCGGACGGCATCGACGGAGTGGTCAACGGCTCCCACCCGGCCGAGATCCTGCGCAGGGTTCGTCGTCGGGAGGTGAAGGCGCTGTCCTCATCTTCGCCCAGGTTTGTTTTCCGAAACCGGGCGGCCTGGTACTCGGCCTCTGCCCGGCCTTCCTCTACGGCCCTGGCCTCTTCGGCTTTTCGCTGGGCTTCCTCGTCAGGAGCTTCTCCCTGGCCGTTCAGGGCTTGCCGCGCCAGGGCGGCGACGTTGGCGTTGGGGTCGTACATGGGCATGGCGTCTATTCCTCCACACAGGGCAAAGCCGGCTTGGGCGTGACATCGAGGACAGCAGGCATGGCCGGGGCCAAGGGCGTGGCGGGCGAGATGGTGATCTGCACGGCATTCATGCCGACTCCACCCTGATGTTCAACCTCCAGGCGGTCGCCGTACCGCTTGGGACGCAACTTTGAAGCAGCCCACTTTCTGGCGTCAATCCGGTTTCTGGCAATCTGAGGATCTGGTTCATTGTCAGCAATGCTGACCACCTCATCGAAATACACGTCGGCCTGCACTTCTCGGGCGAGCGCGTACTGCTCCTGGAAACTTGCGTACTTCGTCAACCAGCTATAGACCGTCGCCGGCCCTGGCATACCTGGATCGGCGCAAATGCTTCGCAGTCCCCGACCTTCCATAATGCCCTGGCAAACAGCGTCGGCCACTTCCTGGGAAAAACTACAGGGCCGCCCCGCCACCTTCTTAGCCACATCACCACTCTTTTTACCGCTCATCAGCTGCACCTCAAACCGAAGGGGACGCTGGCGAAGTATCGTCTGAACCCTTGGCGGAATTGGCCTGTCCTGTTTCCCAAAATCTGGACTGCACAGCCCTGGCACGACGCTGTTCACGCACCTTTTCGCTAGTATATGGCGAGCGGCCAGTTCGATAGGGCCACAACGGGCAGGGAGGCAGCGCCAGGAACACCCGGCCAGCAGTACATCCGGAGACATCTCCTTCAGCAGCGCACGTGTCGCAGAAGGAGCGGATGACCTTCAGCAGCCGCCGGGACGCGCCGGTCTCAATTTCACCCGTGCGGTAGGAATGAAGGGCGCACCCTTTGGTCTGGCACTCACGGATAAGCGCCAGGTTATCGCCCATGCACTGGCGGCAGTGACTCCGAATTGATTCAAGAGCTGTTTTACGAGGACCATCATAACCAGAAAGCGCCGGTTTGTTCTTCTTAGCCATTGCGTTCCCTTGCGTCACTGGACGCGGGCGATGTCGTCAGCATCATGCACGATGTCTTGAGGAGGAAGCAGGGCGTTTGCCCGCTCGTGCATCTCGTCAACCGTACATCCGAATATCTTCGCCGCCAGTTCCATGGAGTAAAGCCTTTCACCATTGGGACCGCGATAGTCAGCTTGCACAGGAAACACCTTGTCGAACGCCTTGCGCAGTATGTTGCGAACACCTTCTGGGGCGTTGGTAAAAATGTAGCTCATTGCTGCGGCGTGAAGAATGTTGTCATCGTCCACGGTCTCGCACACCACATCCATGGCATGGTCGATGTTAATGAACTCACATTGCAGGGAATCAATAAGGCGGCCCTGTTCTTCCAACGACAGGGCACCACACCGACACTTGACGGCATCACCTTTACAGGCGGGGCAGGGGAACGAGCGCATAAGCTACGCCGCCGCCTGACGCTGGGCGAGACAAGCCCGGGCCTCGGCCAGGTTGGCTTTGACGAAGGTGGCAAAGTTTCTGGATTGGCCGTGGACTTTATGACCAGCAGCCACGATGTCGCGGTGGAGATGGGGTCTGCTCACGAAACGGAAAAAATCGTACGCTAAGCCTGTCGGTCGCAGCGGCCTGGATTTGTCCGCCCGGGAGTGTATTCTACGCATCCAAGCCTTTACTCCTCCTTCGAGGGGGAGGGGGGGCTGGGTCTAGCCGACGTACACTCACAATGACTAGATCAATTCAGTGCTGCGGGGTACTTCAAATATTTTCTTCTGATCGACTGATTGTATTTCTATTTGTTTTGAATCTTTTGCCTGCAACATCTTGCGAAGATGGGCATTAAACGTTGAGTATGCCAATGTCAACATCCCCTGTGCTGCCAATTTATCGTAGATGTGCTTATTGGCGTACCCTTTTTTGTGCATATCGAGAATCTCGATCTGACAAGATCTAAATTCTACACGGCCCATGCATCGGGCAATGCGACCTGATTTAGTCATGGTTCTCTCCTGGTTATTTTTTATCATATTTTATGATCTGTTAGTAGTCAATGTCAACTGATAATAGTTTCTTCGATTAGAAGCGAGCGCAACCGCTCTCATTCAAGCCCATACTAGCCGATAGTGTTGCTGACAAAAAAGGTCGAAACAATGACAGCGTGCGCGAAGGCAGGACAGGTAAGGTACAAGTACCTTCCGTCCTGCCCTGTGGGCCCCTGCTTATTCGCCTGTGGCTCAACGCGCGTGGGGTCGATCAGCACGCAAGTGACCTCAACGAACTTTTTTGTTTAATATGTCCATTTGGACTAGACCCTAACCAGATGCCAAGGGGCGTCACCGGAAAGCGTCAGAATAGATCTGCATTTGCAATTTCTTGACGGATTCCGCACAAAGCTATAGATTTCTACCTGACACTTTCGGCTCAGGAGGCATCTTGCAGGGGCACCGCATCGGCTACGTCCGCGTCAGCAGTTTCGACCAGAACCCGGAACGGCAGCTCGAACACGTTCAGGTGGACAAGGTGTTCACCGACAAGGCGTCAGGTAAGGACACGCGACGGCCACAGCTCGACGCGCTGCTCGCCTTCGTGCGCGAGGGTGATACGGTGGTGGTGCACAGCATGGACCGCCTGGCGCGAAATCTGGACGACCTGCGTCGCCTGGTGCACAGCCTTACCCAGCGTGGCGTGCGTATCGAATTCGTGAAGGAAAGCCTGAGCTTCACCGGCGAGGATTCACCAATGGCTAACCTAATGCTGTCGGTGATGGGGGCGTTCGCCGAGTTTGAACGCGCCCTGATCCGAGAGCGGCAACGCGAGGGCATCTCGCTCGCCAAACAGCGAGGTGCCTACCGGGGGCGCAAAAAGGCGCTCGCTCAAGATCGGGTGCTCGAACTGCGGCGTCGTGTCGCTGCCGGCGAAAAGAAGGCACCGCTCGCCCGCGAGTTCGGCATCAGCCGCGAAACCCTCTACCAGTACCTCAAAACGAACGACTGACCATGCCGCGCCGCAGTCTGTTGACGCCCGCCGAGCGGGCCACCTTGCTGGCATTCCCCACGACAGACGATGAACTGATCCGGCACTACACCTTATCCGAGGCAGACCTGTCGGTGATACGTCAGCGGCGCGGCAATCACAACCGTCTCGGCTTCGCAGTGCAGTTGTGCTACCTGCGCTATCCTGGCTTTGCTCTGCCCAGTGAAGCGGAACCTCCCGCATCCCTTCTGAATATCATCGGCAGCCAGTTGTACATTGAGCCGGACATCTGGCCGCAGTACGCGCAACGCCCGGAGACTAGGCGCGAGCACCTGCTGGAATTGCAGGCATGGCTGAACCTTGCACCATTCGCGGCCGCTGATTACCGGCACCTCGTGCAACAACTCGCCGAACTGGCCAAGCAAACCGACCGGGGCATCGTGCTCGCCGAAGCGTTGGTCGATCTGCTGCGGCAGCAATGCATCATCCTGCCGGCGCTCGACGTGATCGACCGGGTATGCAGCGAAGCGCTGACGCGTGGCACGCGACAAGTCTATGAGGCGCTGACAACACCCCTGACCGATCACCACCGTCGAGCGCTCGACGCACTGCTGGCGATTCGTGAGGGCTCCAAGAGCAGCGGATTGATCTGGCTGCGTCAGCCGCCGGGGGCACCCAAGCCCAAGCATGTGCTGGCCCACCTGGAACGGCTGAAGACCCTGCGCGAACTGGGGCTGCCAGATGGGCTGGAACACGCGGTCCATCAGAACCGGCTGCTGAAGCTCGCCCGTGAGGGCGGGCAGATGACCGCTCAACACCTGCGCGACCTAGAGCCAGCCCGCCGCTACGCGACGTTGGTGGCGGTCCTTCTCGACACCCGCGCCACCCTGATCGACGAAATCATCGACCTTCACGATCGATTTATCGGTTCGCTGTTCGGCAAGGCCAAGCGCAAGCATGCCGACCGCTTCCAGGAATCCGCTAAGGCGATCAACGACAAGATGCGCCTCTACTCCCGCATTGGCCGTGCTCTGCTCGATGCCAAGCTGTCGGGCGACGATCCATTCGCCGCCATTGAGGCGATCATGCCGTGGGAGGCGTTCACCGAGAGCATCACCGAGGCCGAACGGCTGGCCCAGCCGGAAGAATTCGACTATCTCGCCCTCGTTGGCGACGGCTTCAACCAGTTCCGGCGCTACACGCCGACCTTGCTGGACGCGCTGAACCTGAAGGCCGCTCCGGCAGCGCGCGATCTGCTGGAAGCGGTCGAAGTGCTGAAGGATATGAACTCACGGCAGGCACGCAAGGTGCCGGACGACGCGCCCACCTCGTTCGTGCGCAAGCGCTGGGAGAATCTGGTGCATACGTCAGACGGGCTGGACCGGCGTTACTACGAGTTGTGCGTGCTGTCCGAGCTGAAGAACTCTCTGCGCTCGGGCGACATCTGGGTGCAGGGCTCGCGTCAGTTCAAGGACTTCGAGGACTATTTGTTGCCGCCGGCACGCTTCTCGGCGCAGCGCGACCAGCTCGAGCTGGGGCTGGCGGTCGAAACCGATTGCAATCGCTACCTGGAATCACGGCTGATAGTGCTGCAAGAGCAATTAGATACTGTAGAAAGACTGGCCGCCGCCCATGAACTGCCCGACGCGGCCATTACCAGCTCCGGCCGTCTCAAGATCAGCCCCTTGAACAATGCGGTTCCAGACCACGCGGAAGCGCTGATGCAGCAGGCGTACAGCCTGCTGCCGCACCTGAAAATCACTGAGCTGCTGCTGGAAGTCGATGGCTGGACCGGCTTTACCCGCCACTTCAAGCACCTCAAGAGCGGTGCCACGGCCGACGATAAGCACTTGCTGTTGACCGCCGTTCTGGCGGATGCCATCAACCTGGGCCTGTCCAAGATGGCCGAGTCCTGCCCCGGCACGACCTACGCCAAGTTGACCTGGTTGCAGGCGTGGCACATCCGCGACGAAACCTACTCGGCGGGGCTTGCCGAACTGGTCAACGCGCAGTTCCGGCAGCCGTTCGCCGCTTACTGGGGCGACGGCACCACCTCGTCGTCGGACGGGCAAAACTACAAGGCTGGCGGCCGTGGGCAGTTCGCCGGACAGGTGAACCTGAAGTACGGCCAGGAGCCGGGCGTGCAATTCTACACCCACATCTCCGATCAGTACGCGCCGTTCCACACCAAGATCATCAACGCCACCGTGCGCGACGCGACCCACGTCCTCGACGGGCTGCTTTACCACGAGTCCGACCTGCGCATCGAGGAGCACTACACCGACACCGCCGGTTTCACCGACCATGTTTTCGCGTTGATGCAGCTTTTGGGGTTCCGCTTCGCGCCACGCATCCGTGACCTCGCCGATAAGCGTCTGTATATCCACGGCGACGCCAAGCAGTATCCGACGCTCGCCGGCCTTATTGGCGGAAGTGTCAACATCAAACACGTTCGCGCTCATTGGGACGAAATCCTGCGACTCGCCGCCTCCATCAAACAGGGCACGGTTACGGCCTCACTGATGCTTCGCAAGCTCGGCAGTTACCCACGTCAAAATGGCCTAGCGGTAGCCCTGCGTGAGTTTGGACGCATCGAGCGCACGCTGTTCGCGCTCAACTGGATGCAGAACATCGAGTTGCGCCGAAGGGTGCAGATCGGGCTGAACAAGGGGGAAGCGAAGAACGCCCTAGCGCGGGCGGTGTTCATGAACCGGCTCGGCGAAATCCGCGACCGCAGCTTCCAGAACCAGCGCTACCGCGCCAGCGGCCTCAACCTGGTGGTGACAGCGATAATCCTGTGGAACACGGTCTATCTGGAACGCGCTATCCATTTGCTACGCGACACTAGCCAGGCCATCGATGAGAAGCTGCTGCCACATCTGTCCCCCCTGGGCTGGGAGCACATCAACCTGACCGGCGACTACATCTGGCGGCAGCACAAGCTGATCGAGCAAGGTAAATTTCGGCCGCTCCGGATGCTTGCTGAGGCTTAGCGTACGATTTTTTCCGTTTCGTGAGCAGACCCCTACTTGTACAGGACGCTGGGAAAATGCTCCATTAAAAGCGCCATCTTGAACCCGACGACCACGATGATCTCGCTCAGGCCGTTTTCCCGCAAAATGCGGATCTGCCGGCCCATGATGGTTTCTCCGCTGGGCAGCTGGGACAAGGCCTTGGGAAACGGCTTGCCCAGCCGGGAACCGACGCCGGCCGCCAGAATGATCGCTTTCATGGGAACCTCTCGTTGTTGGGGTTCACGTCAGGGGATCGGCCCAGGGCCGTCGAAACCTCCGTCAGGGCCCCAAGCAGGCGCTGCCCCGCCCGGGCATCGGGCTCGGCAAAAGACAGTTCCTTAAGCTTCTGCCGGGCCTGGATAAAGTCGTCTTTGCCGTCAAGCAGATCGGCCATGGCGGCAAGCAAGCTCTTGGTGTCATGCGCCTTGGGGCCTGGAGTGAAGGCGTCGTAGTCAAAGAGCAGTTCGCGGTTGCGCGTGACGTACGCCTCAAAGTCGTAGGGAAAAAAGAGCATGGGCTTGTCGGTCAACAGGAAATCGAAATAGATGGAGGAATAATCCGTCATCAGCAGGTCGGCCAGGCGCAGCAGCGGGTAGGCGTCGCTTTCCGGGGGACAAAAGCGCAAATGCTCGATCTGTCCCGTAAAATCGAGCCTGATGTAGGGATGGAACTTGCAGACGAGCAACACGCCGCGTGCTCGGGCAAAGTCCGCGAACAACGGGTAATCAAACGCGCCGTCGCCCCAGGGATCGCCGCCGAGATCCCGGAAGGTCGGCATGTAAAACACGATTTTCAGGCCTTGCTTTTTCGCCCTGACCAGCTCGACGTACAGGGTCTGGTCGACGTTGATCATGTCGAGCTTGTCCGGGGCGCGCTGCAAGGCGTCGTTGCGCGGATAGCCCAGGTCCCAGAAGGCCTTGGCGCGAAAGGCCCGGGCAAAGGCTTTTTCCCGGAAAAAGGGGGAAGTGGACAGCACGGCGTCGTAGCCGGAATAGCCAACGGTCAGATCCCGGGCCTTTTCCGGGTTCATGTTTACGGCGGACTGAATTTCGGGAAAGCCGATGGCCTTGAGCGGAATGCCGTGCCACAGCTGCACCAGAAAGGCCCCCTGGGTGAACAGCGGGGCCAGGGTCCTGGTTTTCCAGCTCATGTCGTCGGAGACCACTATGGCCGCCCGGGCCAGCCGCGACGGCCCGTCGGGGTCGTCAAAGCAAAAGGCGTCCAGGCCCTTGGCCCGCAACAGCTTGGCCTGGCCGGCGTCGAAGGTCATGAAGGCGCAGCGCAGATGAGGGGCGTGTCGGACGGCGTGCAAAAAGGCGTATTTGCCGTTGTCGATAAAAAGGCCTCCGGCTCGGCCCACGAACACGACGTGGTCAGGCGCCTTGGGCGTCTTGGCTAAAACGGCCGCCAGCCTGACGGCCGCGGATGGCGCTTGGTCCATGGCACTCCCCTGTCAAAAGCCTGTCGCCCACGGACCGCAGCCAGACGCAGCGCCGGGCCCAAGTCCGCATTTCCCGGACAATAGCCAACCTGATCGGGAAAAGCCAGTTTTGGCCAGTTGAGCCGGGCATGTTCTTGGCTCTTGGCCCGGGCCGCAGCATCGAAATGCCCGCAGGCGACCGCCAGGACAGCGGCCAGGCTGGCCCCGCGCGGGCCGAAAATACGGTAATTTGCCGAAAAGGACAGACTCTGGCTGGCGGTTGTCCAGCTTTTTCCCCTACCATGGTCAGCTGTCCGTCCGGAAGCCTGGAATTTTCTTGACATCCGTTGACAAGGTTTTCGCACGGTGGAAATATGCCCCAACAGGGAAATTTAGGGGGGATAAAATGGCCAAACCCATTATCATCACAGTGGGCAACAACAAGGGGGGCGTTGGAAAGTCCACGACTTGCGTCAATCTTTCCGCAGGGTTGGCTCAGGAAGGGGCTACGGTGTTGGTGGTGGACGGCGATCCGCAGTCCAATACCACATCCACGCTTTTGCCCGATTTTGGGTTGCGCGAAAATTCCAGTCTGGTCAAGGCGCTCGAAGATCCCGAAGGCGCGTTTAGCCCAAACGCCTGCGCCACCAAAACAGAACACATGGAAATTGTCCCCAATTCCATCCGTTGCATGGAATGGGAAGTGCGCTCCTATGCCGGCATAGATTCGGTGCTGGGCTTTTCCAGGCTGCTGCAAAACGACAAGGACATTAGCCGCTACGATTACATGATCATCGACACGCCGCCCAACATCGGCCCCATGCTGCGCAATTCCCTGCTCATCTCGGACTTTGTCCTGGTGCCGTGTCCGGTCGGAGACCAGTACGCCCTGGACGGGTTTTCCACGTTTATCCAGGTGCTTTCCCAGGCCAAGCAGCAAAACAAGAAGCTGCTTTTACTCGGCGTGGTGCTGACCAAATTCGACGGCCGGGCCGTGACCCACAAGAAGAACAAGGACCGCATCCGGGCCTTTTTCGACGCCAAGGGCATTCCGGTTTTCGACACGGAGATCCGGGTCAACATCGACATCGACCGGGCGCACTCCCACCGCAAATCCATTTTCGAGTTTGACGCCACCAAGTCCGGCGCCTTGGACTACCACGCCCTGGCCCGCGAGGTGATCGCTCGTGTCGAAAAGCAAGCCTAGCCCGTCCGAGGACCCCTTTGCCACGATTCCGCCGCGCGAGTCCTTCGACGCCTTTCCTTCCCTGGCGGCCTTTCCCGAGAACGCCATTGCGTTTTTGACGGGCAAGGCTCCGGCGGAGGCCTGCCCAGAAGGCGAGCTAGTCAAGCCAGTCTCTCAGCCAGCCGCACAGTCGACCAGTCAGCCAGCCAAACAACCAGAAACACCGCCGGTCAGCCAGCCGCAAAACCAGCCAGCCAGTCTGTCAGCCACACACAAGGCCCGTCAAAAAGCCAGCCAGTCAGCCAGTCTTTCACCCAGCCAGACAACAAGCCCGGCACAAAGCCTTTCAAAAAGCCATTCTATAAACCGAACTTCAAGCCCCACAGAAAACCCTTCACAAGACCGGTCTTCAAGCCTGACACTGGGCCGGGCCAAAGTGGGCGATAGACTCAACGACAACCAGCGCCGAGTCTTGGACCTGCTTTTGGCCACCAAGCCCTACATCGTCAAATTCCGCGACATAGCCCAGGCGCTGGCCATGCGCGAAGCCTCGGTGCGCACGGTCATGCGGCGGCTGGACGCCCTGGGCTTCCTGAGCTTTCGCAAGGCCCGGGACGGCAACCTCCAGGGCGTCGGCGTGACCTTCAACCAGCCGGTCGTCGAGCAATACCAGCAAGACCGAACACTAAGCCCATCGACAAGCCTTACAACAGGCCTATCATCAAGCCACAAAACAAACCAGACACAAAGCCCCTCAATAAGCCGAGAAAAAGACCAATCACCAAGCCAGCCGATCTCTGAGCCGCACAGCCAGTCAGCCAGCCACACACCGCCTCTTAAGATAGAGAAGAAAGAATATCTTTCTATCGAGGCCATGGAAGGCTGGGACGAGGCGTTTCTCGAACTCATGTGGCCCCGGGTCTTCGCCGCCGGATTGCGCCAGGAGCAGCTCGACCAGGCCGCGGCCGCCCGGCAAAAGCTCGGCAAGGCCCTGGACCGGGACTTGCTGGCCCTGAGCCTGGACCGAGCCGAGTGGGAGTTGGAAACCCAGGGCAAGCTTGTGGACCTGCAATCCGGCGAGCCGGTGCGCAACGCCGCAGCCTATATTTACACCGCCCTGGCCCGCTGGGGCGTGCTGCGGGCCCACCCGCAATATGTCTCCCGGGAACAGGCCGAAGCCGAAGCCGCCGTGGACGCCCTGCGCCGCCGCCAGGAAGCCCTGGACACCCTGGAAAATCTCCGGTTCGAACAGTACCGGGCCGAACTGACGCCCCAGGAATTGGAATCGATCCTGCAAGGATTCCCCGGCGGGTCCAAGGACGCCTGGATCAAAGCCTATTGGCGCAAAAACGTGCGCGAGGCCGAGACGGGGCAGGGCGGCCAAACGCCGACGACCCGCAAAGGAACGGCATGATGGGCAATATTGCGGCCGGTTTTTTCCGCCTGGCCGAACATTTTCTCGACCGCGACGCCTTGGACGTCCAGGGCCAGCGCGTCAGCTACGGCGCGCTGCGTGACGACGCCCTGGCCATTGCCGGAGCCGTGGCCGCCCATGCCGGCAGCCGGCCCCATGTGGCCGTGTTCGACCAGCGCTCCCGCTCCGCCTACGCCGCCGTCCTGGGCATCCTGGCCGCCGGCCGGGCCTACGTGCCCCTCAATCCCGGTTTTCCCGCCCAGCGCACCCGGCACATGCTCATCCGGTCGGGTTGCGCGGCCGTGGTGACCAGCGCCGAGCACCTGCCGGCCCTGGCCGCCCTTTTGGACCACCCCGAGGCCGAGGCGGCCCTGGACGAGCTCACCGTGATCCTGGCCCCGGAGGAGGGCGGCCCGGCGTCTCTTGCCCCGGGGCTTTCCCCGAAGCTGGCCCGAGGCCCGCGCTTGGTCCGGGCCGGTTCCTCGCCGGCCACGGCCGTGGCCGAGGTCGAGAAGGGCCAAACGGCCTATCTGCTTTTCACCTCGGGCAGCACCGGCGCGCCCAAGGGCGTGGCCGTTTCCCACGGCAACGTCGGAGCCTATCTGGACTATGTCGCCAGCCGCTACGCGCCGTGTCCCGAGGACCGCTTTTCCCAACTGTTCGACCTGACCTTCGATTTGTCGGTCCACGACATGTTCGTGTGTTTCGGGGCCGGGGCCTGCCTGTGCGTGCCGGCGGCGGCCTCCCTGATGGCCCCGGGCCGGTTCATCCGGGACAAGGGACTCACGGTCTGGTTTTCGACGCCTTCCACGGCCGCGTTCATGGCCCGGCTGGGGATGCTCAAACCCGACGCCTTTCCCGGGCTGCGGCTGAGCCTTTTTTGCGGCGAACCCCTGCCCGCGGCCACGGCCGCCGCCTGGAGCCGGGCCGCGCCCCATTCGCGGCTGGAAAATCTCTACGGTCCCACCGAAACCACCATCGCCATCGCTCACTACGCCTGGGATCCGGCCGTTTCGCCCGGACAATGCCAAAACGGCCTCACACCCATCGGCCGGGTGTTCGCCAACCACGACAGGGTCGTTGTCGGCCCAGACGGCGCGCCGGCGAAGCCAGGCCAAGCCGGAGAACTGCTGCTGGCCGGAGTCCAGGTCACCCGGGGGTATCTGGACGACGAGGCCAGGACCGCCGGCCAGTTTGTCCGCTGCGGCGACGACGGCCGGATCTGGTACCGCACCGGCGACATCGTGCGCGAGGACCAGGACGGCATCCTGCAATATCTGGCCAGGACCGATCAGCAGGTCAAGATCCGGGGTTTTCGGGTCGAATTGTCCGAAGTGGAGCACGCCGTGCGGTCGTTTTGCCAGGCTCCCTACGTGGTGGCCGTGCCCTGGCCCCTGCACCAGGGCAATCCCGAAGGGCTCATCCTGGCCGTTTTCGGCGGCGACAAGAGCCAAGACGAAATCATCAACCACTGCAAAAACCGGCTCCCGGGCTACATGGTCCCAGCCAGGGTGGACTTTCTGGAGACCGTGCCGCTTAACAGCAACGGCAAGATCGACCGGGCGGCCGTGAAACAACTTCTGACGGGAATATGACATGCAAGACGTCAAAGACGCGTTGCGCCGGTTTATCGCCGGGCATTTGGAGGAAGCGGCCGCACGCAAGGGGCGCGTGGTCACGGTGACGGACGATTTGTACATCCTGGGCGAGCAGCTCCTGGATTCGCTGGAATTTTTAAACCTGCTCATGGCCGTGGAGCAGCGGTTTCAGCTGGAAGTGGATTTTTCCGACCGGGACATCGCCGAAGTGACCCGCTTCGGGGCCCTGGTGGACGCCTTCGCGGCAACGGCGGGGCAGGGGGGATGAGCGTCAACTGGGCGGCCATCGCCGAGGCGCGCCATGTCGCGGTCAAGGACTGCTGGACGACCTGCGACGGCTATTGCTGCAAGAACTTCCTGGCCGGCGAATTGTCCCTGCCAGACGCGGACAAGGTCATCGTGCCCTATCTGCCCGGGGAATTCGCCTATCAGCAGACCCTTGGCGGTCTGCCGGAATCGGTGCGGGCCGTGCGCCAGACGTATGTCCTGCCCGACGGGCGGCCCTGGAACGTCGATTTCCTGCACTGCACGGCCAAGGGCCGGTGCGACGGCCTGTTTTATAAGCCCCTGGTCTGCCGGATCTACCCGTATTTTCCCCTGGTCGACCTCGCCGGCTCCATCCGGGGCTTTGAGTACTGCTCGCTCATGGACCTCTTTCATGCCGGCCCGGACGCCCATCCCTGCACCCTGGCGCGCGAGCTGGGCCAGGCTGTCCAGGACGGCTTGCGGCGGTCTTTGGCTCCGGCCTTGCGCTTTCCGGAGATCATCTTCGCCTTTGCCATGTTCGAGCGTATCGTTACGGCCCTGCGCCGGGCTGTCCCCGGCGTTCTGGACGGCGAGCCGGGCTCGGAGGGGCGCGGCCGGTTTCTGCGCGCCTACCAATGGCAGGTGTTTTCGCGCAAGCCCTGGGCCACGCCGGCTTTTGCCGAAGAAACAGCCGCGCTGTACGCGGCCATGACGCGTCGCCACGGTCCCCTGGACCTGGCCTGAGGTCGCCTCCCCGGCCCGGGAACACCCTATTGCCGGCACGTCGCGCCAGACGCGCTCCGCCGGCCGCACCCGCCGGCTGTTATGCGACACGCCGCGCGGGATGTGCTCGAAAGCCTAAACGAGGGCCAACCATGGCGTTTTTCACCCCGCAATCCTTTGCCGCCCTCCTGGACGAACTGCCCATTGGCCGAGGCGACGTGGTGTTCGTGCAATCGTCCCTGGCCGCCCTGGGGCCGTGGCGCGGCGTCGCGCAAACGACCTGCCGGAGGTGGTCATCGAGGCTTTGGAGCGGCGCATCGGTCCCGACGGCGTCCTGGTCATGCCCGCCTTTGGCTACGACTTTCCGCGAACCGGCCAGTGCGATCTGCGCCAAGAGCCCAGCGTGGTCGGGGTGTTGACGGAGCGCCTGCGGCGCATGCCCGGCACGCTGCGTTCGGTCCATCCCATGTTTTCCTTCGTGGGCAGGGGGGCCGGGGCCGAGGCGCTGCTGCGCCCCGACCGGGCTGAGCGGCACCCGTTTGGCCCGGATTCAGTCCTGGCCCGGCTCCACGAGGCCAACGCCCTGACCCTGCTCTTGGGGGCGCAGTTTCGCACCTGCACCGCATTCGTCTACAGCGAGCGGGTCCACGGCGCGCCCTACCGGTTCGACAAGGCCTTTGCCGGCGCGGTGACGGGGCTGGACGGAACCGTGCACCAGGGCGATTTTTATCATTATTGCCTGCCGCGCAGCATTTCCTTGCAACCCGATTATTCCCGGGCGGCGGCGCAGCTTCTGGCCGACGGCACGGCCCGCCGGATCAAGGCGGGCCTGGGGGCGGTCACCTTTTTCCGTTGCGCCCCGGTCCACGCCTTCCTGGGCCGGGAGCTGGCCGCCGATCCCTGGTACCTGCTCAGCGCGCCGCCGGAAATGCTCGTCACCTACGCCAACGGCGTCGAGACCCTGGTGGAACCCGGGGAATTGTCGAGCCATCGGCGGTAAAGACCGCCCCACGATCATCCCAGCGGGCGCACAGTGCCGGCCGGCAAATACAGGCCGGCCCCGCAACTGCGCAGCCAGCGCGACCGAACCGCCAGCCCCCGGCGTTTTTGTCGGCCATCCTGGGATAGCCTGAGGGTGCGTCCCAACGGCACGACCAGCGACAACAAATACCCCAAAAAAAACCTTGCGAATCATGGATTCGCGGTGCTAA